>DASTSZ010000183.1:0-3127 GCA_035760425.1 Candidatus Eiseniibacteriota bacterium
TCCTTCTCCCAGAAGAACTGGCTCGCCATGCTCCAGAGGACGTTGTTCCAGTAGGCGGTCATCGCGGCGCCCAGCACGACGAAGGCCTCGTAGACCGGCGGCGCCTTCAACCCACGATAGACGAGCACGAACGCCGCCATCGCCGGCGTGCGGACGGCGCTCCAACATACGCACCCCGGAACCGGCGCCATGGAAATCCGCCTCACGCTGGCCGCCGACGACGTGATCGGCGAAGTGCTCGGCACGCTCCGGGAGCGGGGCATCGCCGTCGTCAATCTCACGAAGCAGGAGCCGTCGCTCGAGAGCGTCTTCGTTCACCTCGTCGGCCGCGGTCTCGAGGAGGCCGACGCGCCCGACAGCGGCGAGGCGTCGTGAGCCGCGACCGCCAGACCCTCGCCGAGATCCTGCGTATGAATCTCGGCGCCGTGACCGCGCGCGCCAGCGTCCGCATCGTGGCCGCGTTTCGCGAGCGCTCCTGGCTGATCGGCGAGACCGTCTTTCCGATTCTCGCCATGGCGACCTTCGTCCTCGTCTACCGCGGCCTCGGGGCGCCTCGGCCCTTCGAGGGGTTCGCCGTCCTCGGCGGCGCGATGATCGCCTACTGGAACAACGTCCTCTGGAGCATGGCGAGCCAGTTCTTCTGGGAGAAGGAGCAGGGGCAGCTGCAGCTCTACCTCATCACGCCGGTCTCGCGCATGTCGATCCTCCTCGGCATGGCGCTCGGCGGGATGCTCGCGACGACCACGCGCGCGCTCGTGATCCTCCTCGCCGGAATCCTCCTCTTCCACGTGCCGTTCCCGTGGGAGCGGGCGCCCGGCGCGTTCGGGCTCTTCGTGCTCACCCTCGGCTCGCTCTACGGGCTGGGGATGATCCTGAGCAGCGTCTTCCTCATGTGGGGGCGCGCGGCGTGGAACACGGCCACGCTCTTCCAGGAGCCGATCTACCTCCTCTCGGGCTTCTACTTCCCGGTGCGCGCGCTCGGCACGGTCGCCGCGTCGTTCGCCGGCTTCATTCCGATCACGCTCGGACTCGACGGCATCCGGCAGATTCTCTACGGGGAGGCGGCGCACGGTTTCCTCCCCGTCGCGTGGATCGTCCCGATCCAAGCCGCGCTCCTCGTCCTCTACCTCTTCCTCGCGCACCGGTCGCTCCTCTTCATGGAGAACCTCGGAAAGCGGGAAGGGCGCCTCACGATCCGGGGCGGGTGAACGCGTGAAGCGGACGTGGGAAACGGTGCGCGCGGGGGCGTGGATCGGCTGGCAGGTCGACGCCAACTGGGCCGATCCCTTCTTCTTCATCGTCTTCGCCATCGCGAAGCCGCTCGCCACGACCCTCATCCTCTTCCTCATGGCGAAGATCGTCTCGGGCGGCGCTGTCGGAGCCGCCGCGTTCCATCAGCTCTTCATCGGGAACACCTTCTTCCTCTACGTGACCGAAGTGCTGATCGGGATCTCGTGGGCCGTCTTTCGCGACCGCGAGGACTACGAGACCATGAAGTACATCTACGTCGCGCCGATCCGCTTCCTCCACTACCTCCTCGGCCGGGGGCTCACGAAGATCGTGACGGCGTCGATTGGCGTGGCCGTCGCGCTCGCGTTCGGCGCGCTGGTCCTCGGCGTGCCGATCCGGCACGACGCGGTCACGCTCGCGCGGCTCGTCGCGGTGACGCTGGTGGGACTGATCGGGGTGGCGTGGCTCGGGGTGGCGCTCGCCGGGATCTCGCTCGTCGTGGCGCGGCACAGCATCAACTTGAACGAAGGGCTCGGCGGGATCTTCTACCTTCTCTGCGGCGCCGTCTTTCCGCTCGACGTTCTGCCCGCCTGGGCGCAGCGCATCTCGCTTCTCCTGCCGTTCACCTACTGGCTCGAACTCCTGCGGCGCATTCTCACGGGGACGCCCTACTCGCGGATCTTGCGGGGCATGGGCGATGGAACGCTCACGCTCATTCTCGCGGCGAGCACGGTGGCGACGGTGGTGGTGGGGTACTTCTGGTTCGCGCGCTGCGAGCGGACGGCGAGGGCGAGGGGACTGATCGATTGGAAGTCGAACTACTGAGGGCGCCGGGCCGTTGCCCGGCGGGCCGGCTGCACCGCGAGCGTTAGGCCGTCGCTCGCGCCGCGCTCTTCTTGTTCCCCCGAAGCGTCTTCCCGAGGAACACGTTCAGCGGGTGACTCCGCGGCAGGATCGGCACCACCGGCGGGCGCCGCACGCCGAGCTTCCGGAGCGCGTCGTGCGCGGCGTCGTAGCTCGGATTCCAGGAGAGGGCCTGGTTGAACGACTTGATCGCGTCGGGCTTCCGCCCCGCGAGGACGTAGACTTCGCCGAGATTGAAGTAGTGCTCCGGGCGGTGGTACTCCGCCTCGATCGCCCGCCGGCAGAGGCCTTCCGCGTCGGAGAATTTCCGCTGGGCGTGGGCCGTGGCGAGCCCGAGATAGCTCAGGTAGCCCTTCGCCAACGGCTCGAGGACCACGGCTTCCTGGAAGTGCACCAGGGCGTCCTGATAACGACACGCGTAGAGCATCCGCACGCCGGCCATGAACTGCTCGTGTCCCAACGCGCCTACGACGGCGACCTGACGCTGACGACGCTCACGCGGACTTGCCATGACGAGAATCCTCCCGTCGCCGATACCTCGCAAGGTGCGTGCCGGACGGGGGCCCCGGGGCGCCCGATATCCGTCGTAGTTCCAAGGGGTTCAACCCCATCGGGTTGCAGTCTCGCTGATCGGGCAGATCGCGTCGCGCGGGTCGGTTCGGGCCATTCCGGGAGTTCCTTCTTGCCACGGTGGGATTGCGTCCTGTAACGTACGTGCTAGGGGAGGAGGCAAATCGTCAACCCCGGCCCACAGGTCTTTCAAAGGAATGAGCCCCGCCACGCTCTCGCCGACTGTTGAGACTTCGCTGCTCCGGCAGCATCTCCGGAAGGCGCTTTTTATTTCCGAGCTCCGCTCCAAGCGCAAGGCGTCCGTGCTCGAGGAGATGGTCGCCCTGCTCGGGACCTCGGAGTTCACGAACCATCCCGAGGGGGTTCTCGACGCCGTCCGCCGCCGCGAGGCGCTCGGAAGCACCGGCCTCGGGAAGGGGATCGCCGTCCCGCACGCCCGCTCCACGCTCGTCATCGAGCGGTC
>DASTSZ010000184.1:0-5687 GCA_035760425.1 Candidatus Eiseniibacteriota bacterium
CCTACTCGCGGGGCTACGCCGCCTCGGATGCCGGGCTGACGAAGCCCGTCGCGCGGCGGAGCATACGAAGTCCATTCGGGGCGTCTCTCTGGAGGACCGCTTCCGCGCAGCACTCCAGTTTCTCGGCAGGGGCAGAGGTCATGGGAACGGCGCGCGGGTGTGACTGGCGGGCCATACGCTCGCGACGAGGTGTCAAGCTACCGCTCAGACCCCGTGCGCCATCCAGACATTCGGCTCCACGTAGACCGCCTCATCCCGCTCCCGATTCACCGTCACCGGCACGAGCGCGCCGGGCACGATGTACTCGCCGCTCTCCGGAAACTGCATCTTCGTCCACGTCTCCCAATCGGCCACCGGCCCCGGTATCCGCATCGACTCGTGTGCGATCTTCACGATCTTCGCGCCCAACCGCGCGTGCGTACGCAGCCACGGATCGAACGGAAATCCGTCGTCCGTCTTCCACGCGACGTACCGCTCGATCGGGGTGGTGGGATAGCGGCTCTTCATCGAGGGGCGGACGGGCGCCACGAGGGTCTCGAAGCCGCGGGCCTCGGCCATGGCGCGCATCTCGCCGATGACCCGCTTGCTCAAGCCGGTCCCCCGCTGCGACGGGATGATCGTCGCCTCGATGGCGGTCATCATGTTCGGCTTCCGCCCCGCGAGGTAGTCGTCGACGACCTTCCGGAAGATTCCGTCCCAGCCGGTCTCGGGCAGCTCGTCCAACGGACGGTCCCAGTGGAACGGCAGCGTGTGACCCACCGCGATCGTCTTCCCCGCTTCGTCGCGATAGATGAACTGGTACTCCGCGAATTCTTCCTGCAGGTAGTGCCAGAGTTCGTTGGCCAGCGGGTCGTGGAACATGAACTCCGGCCACGCCGGGACCTTCACCTCTTGGAAGATGGTGGTCCGGATGGTCGGATCGTCCGCGTACGTCACGCGCTTCAGATTCAGCGCCGGCGACTCGGTCATTTCTTCGGCGGCATGCTGGGCCGGATCTCGACGCACGACGGCAGCGAGCGCGCGTCGTGCCCCAAGAGATCGACGACCACGCGCGCGATGTCCTCGGGCTGGAGTTGCCACGACATCGACGCGTCCGGCGTTCCGGAGTTGAAGTAGGTGTTCACGCTCCCCGGCATCACGTAGGAGACGCGGATGCCGTCGTGGCGGACTTCCTGCATCAAGGCCTCGCTCATTCCGTTCAGCGCGAATTTGGAGGCGTTGTAGGCGGTCGCCTGCGGGAAGGCGTTCTTCCCCGCCAGCGACGAGAGATTCACGATGTAGCCGCCGCCGCGCGCGCGCATCCGGGGGACGGCGGCCCGGCAGCAGAGAAACACGCCGGTCACGTTCGTTTCGAGGATCGTATTCCACTCCTCGAGCGTCATCTTCTCGAGGTTCTTGAAGAAACCGACGCCCGCGTTGTTGACGAGGATGTCGATTCCTCCGAAGCGCTCGTCCACCGCGGCGAACAACGCTTCGACGTCGCCCTCCCGCCTCACGTCGCAGCCGCGCGCCAAGACGCGCTTCGGAAACCGCGTCTCGAGCGACCGTCCGACCGCCTCCACTTCCGCGCCGTTTCGCGCGCAGATCGCCACGCTTCCGCCGCGTTCCAGGATCGCCTCCGCCACCGCGAGCCCGATGCCCTTCGACCCGCCGGTCACGAGCGCGACCTTCTTCGCCAATCGACTTCCGGAGTCCGTCATCGCTACGCTCCTATCTCGTCGCGCCGCCGTCGGCGAGCGCGTGAATCCCGTCTTTCAAGGCCTCGCGAAGCGCCTCGATACGTCCCGTGAAGAAGTGGTCGCAATCCGCGACCACCCTCAATTCCACCCGACCCACCGCGGCCAACCGGTCCCGCAAGGCCCGGATGTCCTCCACCGATCCGTACCGATCGCGGTCCCCCTGCACCATCAAGAGGGGCCACGGCACGCGATCGAGGAATTCGAATTTCCGGCCGTCGACGTTCCCGCTCGCCGGGAGCCCGAGCCCGATCATGAACACGACCTCGGGATCGCGGAGCGCGAAGTTGAGCCCGATCCAGGATCCGAACGAGAAGCCGGCGATCCAGAGCGGCCGGCGCCCGCTCCGTTCGCGGGCGTACGCCGCGGCCGCCGCCAAGTCCCCGATCTCCCCGTCCCAGCCACTGTACGTCCCCGCGCTCTTCCCCACGCCGCGAAAGTTGAAGCGCAACGTCGGATGCCCGCGTTCTTCCAGGACACGAAAGACGGTGTGCACGACCTTGCTGTGCATCGAGCCGTGGTGCGCGGGATGGGGATGGCAGATCACGGCCGCGGGGAGACCGGCCTCCGCGCCGGCGCCCGGCTCGCACCAAAGGCCCTCCAAGACCCCCTCGGGGCCCGGGAAGAGCACCGGCTCCACCTTCCTAGGTTCGGTCATTCGCCCACCCCGTGCTCCATTCTCCCTTGGCACCTCGCGCCGAAGCCCGCAGATCGCCTAACGAAGCGGACTTCCCGGCGTTCCCGGCCCGCGGATTCTCCGCTATACTAAGGGTTCTCAACACTCAAATCCCGCCTTCAGGAGGACGTTCCGTGGCCCTTCGCGCCGACACCACGACATTCCATGGCTTGAACCGCCCGGATCTCGTCGACATCTACCGGCTGATGCTTCTCTCTCGCCGGACCGACGACCTCGAGATCAAGTTGAAGAAGCAGAACCTGATCTACTTCCAGATCAGCGGCGCCGGACACGAGGCGGTCCTCGTGGCGGCGGGGAAGGCTCTGCGCACCGGTTACGACTGGTTCTACCCCTACTACCGCGACCGCGCGCTCATGCTGACGCTCGGCATGACGCCGCTCGAGATGCTCTTCGAGGCGGTCGGGGCCGCGGCCGATCCGAATTCGGGCGGCCGGCAGATGCCGAGCCACTGGGGCCTGAAGCGCGCGAACGTCGTCACGCAGTCGAGTCCGACCGGCACGCAGTTCCTCCAGGCGGTCGGATGCGCCGAAGGCGGCCGGCTCCTCGCCACCATTCAGGAGATCCGCGACCGCCGTCCGTTCCACAAGGACGAGGTCGTCTACGTCTCGGCCGGCGACGGCACCACGAGCCAGGGCGAGTTCTGGGAGGCCTTGAACAGCGCCGCCACCGGCGCGCTCCCGGTCCTCTTCCTGATCACGGACAACCAGTATGCCATCTCGGTGCCCGTCGAGGCGCAGACGCCCGGCGGCGATATCGGGAAGTGCATGAGCTCGGTTCCCGGGCTTCGCGTCATGAAGGTCGACGGCACCGATCCGCTCGCGTCCTATCGCGCGATGCTGGAAGCGGCCGACCACATGCGATCGGGCAAGGGCCCCATCCTGATGCACGCCATGGTCACGCGTCCCTACGGCCACTCCATGTCGGACGACGAACAGTCGTACAAGCCGGCGGTGGAGCGCGACGCCGAGGCGAAGCGCGACCCGGTGAAGACCTACCCCGAGTTCCTGATCCGCGAAGGGATCGCCACGCCCGAGGAGATCGAGCGCGTTCGCCAGGACGTCGAGACGGAGCTGGCGCAGGCGGAGGCGGCCGCGCTCGCCGCGCCGAAGCCGGCCGCGTCGACGATCTATGACCATCTCTACTCCCCCACCGTCGACCCGACCTCCCGCGCCTTCGAGACGGAGCCGCGGTTCGAAGGCAATCCCGAGACGATGGTCACGTTGATCAACCGCTGCCTGAAGGACGAGATGGCGCGCGATCACCGGATCATCTGCTTCGGCGAGGACGTGGCGGACGCCACGCGCGAGGGGAATCTCGAGTCGGTCTCCGGCAAGGGCGGCGTCTTCAAGGTGACGCACGGGCTCCAGCGCGCGTTCGGCAAGACGCGCGTCTTCAACTCCCCGCTGGCCGAAGCGAACATCGTCGGGCGCGCCATCGGCATGGCGACGCGCGGGATGAAGCCGGTGGTGGAGATCCAGTTCTTCGACTACATCTGGCCCGCCATGATGCAGATCCGAAACGAACTCGCCATGATCCGCTGGCGTTCGAACGGCGACTTCTCCTGCCCCGTCGTCATCCGCGTGGCGACCGGCGGCTATCTCCAGGGCGGCTCGGTCTATCACAGCCAGTCGGGCGAGAGCATCTTCGCGCACTGCCCCGGGCTACGAATCGTCTTCCCGTCGACGGCGACCGACGCGAACGGCCTCCTGCGCACCTCCATTCGCTGCGACGACCCCGTGCTCTTCCTCGAGCACAAGCACATCTACCGCCAGCCCTACGCCAAGGGGCTCTATCCCGGCGCGGACTACATGATCCCGTTCGGGAAGGCGCGCATGGTGCGCGAGGGCACGGACCTCACGGTCGTCTCGTGGGGCGCCACCGTGAATCGCGCGGCGCTCGCCGCCCAGCGGCTCGAGGCCGAGGGGATCAGCACCGAGGTGATCGATCTCCGCACGCTCGTTCCGTGGGACAAGGAGGCGGTGGCCGCGTCGGTGAAGAAGACCGCTCGCGTGCTGGTGCTCCACGAGGACGTGCTGACGGGCGGCTTCGGCGGGGAGATCGCGTCCTGGATCGGCGAGCATCTCTTCGACTCGCTCGATGCCCCCGTGCGGCGCATCGGCGCGACGGATACGCCGGTGGGCTACGCGCCGGATCTCGAAGACGCGATCCTGCCGCAGGTGGACGGGATCACGAAGACGATGCGGGAGATCGCGAACTACTAGCGGTCAGCGGCTAGCGGCGGAGAATCGAGAGATACGCCGTCCAGGGGCCGACTTCGGCCCCGTAGCGCTTCGCCATCACGCGCGCGATCTGGGCGATGTGGGTCATGTCGTGCGCGACCCACGTGGCGAGGTGCTGGCGCAGCGTGACCACGCCGAACTCGGGGTGCCGCCCGGTGCGCGCGAGATCGGCGGCGGAGAGATGGCGGGCGCGAAGCCGCGCCAGATTCTCCTCGCGGAGAGCCGCGAACGTCACGAGCAGCTCCCGGAGCGACTTCCCTTCCGACTCGGCGAACATCGCCTCGCGATCGAACGGCGGGAAGGGCGCCGACTCCCCCTTCGTCAAGATGTGCTCCATCCGCGGCAACCAGTCGGTCCGCTCGCCGTGGATCAGATGCCCCACGACATCGAAGGCGTTCCAGGTGCCGGGCCCTTCGGTGGCCATGAGCCACGGCTCGGGGAGCCCCGCGAGCCAGACTTGCAGGAGTTGCGGCGTTCGCTCGAGGAGCGCGACGGCTTCGTCGACGGAGTAGCTCACGATAGGAGCCTCGCCACGCCCCCTTCGACGGCGACGCGCTTCTCCGCCACCAGCTTCTCCAGGTGGGCGGCCAGCGTCCGCGCGGCCAGGGGCGGCGCCGCGTCGGGCGTGTCGGCGTAGGCGCGGACGCGCAGGTCTTCCAATTCGAGCGGCCCCGCCTTGAGCGCGTTGAGAATGTGCCCTTCCCGCATCTCGCGGTGCGCGACGAGCGCGTCGATCAGGCGGCCCACCCCTCGATGCGGCGCCCCGTGCCCGGGAATGAGTGTCATGAGGTCGAGCGCCTTCACGCGCGCGAGCGACGCGAGGTAGTCGCGGAGATTTCCGTCGGGCGGATCGATCACGACGGTGCCGAGGCCCGAGACGAGATCGCCGGCGATGAGAGTGCGCGACGTCTCCTCGTGGAACGAGAGGTGCGCGCTCGCGTGGCCCGGCGTCTCCATGACGCGGATGCGGCGCGGGGGCCGGCCCGCCAGTTCGATCATGTCGCCTTCCCGAAG
>DASTSZ010000185.1:0-4844 GCA_035760425.1 Candidatus Eiseniibacteriota bacterium
GGCGACGTGGTTTGGTTGCCGGCCGCGTCGCGGGCGACGGCCGTGAGCGTGTAGGCGCCGTTCGGCACTGTGAGCGTGTTGAACGAAACGCTATAGGGCGCGGAAGTGTCCTCCGGCGTGATGTTCTGGGCGCCGATCCGGAACTGCACACCCACGACGCCCGTGTTGTCCGTCGCGTCCGCCGTGATCGTCACCGTGCCCGAGAGCGTGCTCGACGCCGCCGGCGACGTGATCGCCACCCCCGTCGGCGGGATCGTGTCGGGCGCGGTCGAGGTGAAGTTGACCGGAGCGGCATCGGAGCCGGGGATCTTCACGTGGCTCGAGTTCACGAGGAACCCGTTCAAGACATGGGCGCCCGGCAACACGTTCGCCATGGTGTAGGCGCCGTCGAAGGAGAGGTCCATCACCTGGGGATTGGAGTCGAGCACGAAGTGGACGTGGCTGACCCCGGTGAGATTCCCGGTGGTGGTGTAGGTGATGTTGACCGACGTGCCCGAGGTCGTGGCCCCGTTCGTCGGCTGCGTGATGACGAGAACCGGGGGATTGGAGACGGTCACCGCGACGCCGGCGCTGGTGGTGGCGTTCCCGGCGGCGTCGCGGGCGATCGCCGTCAGGGTGTGCGCGGCGTTGGTGGCGGTGACGGAGTTCCAGACGATGGAATAGGGGGCGGAGGTGTCCTCGGCGCCGAGGTTCACGCCGTCGAGCTGGAACTGGACGCCGGCGACCGCGACGTTGTCGGAGGCGTTGGCGCTCACGGTGACCGAGGTGCCGGAGACGGTCCCCGCGGCGGGCGCGGTCATCGCGACAGTCGGGAACTCCGTATCGGGAACGCCGGCCGACGTATTCATGTCGCTGTCGATCTCGGACTGCGTCAACGCGCGCGCGTAGAGCCGCACGTCGTCGATCATCCCCTTGAAGGGATCGTTGTCGCCGGGCGTACCCTCGCCCGTGCCGCCGATCACGGTGTTCGCGTTCGTATTCGTGCCGAGCGTGATCGCGGCGAGCGTCTCGCGGAGCACGCCGTTCACGTAGAGCTTCGTGCCGCCGGCCTCCGCGACGACCGTGAGGTGCGTCCAGACGTTGAGCGGCGCGCCGTAGACGAAGGTCCGCGTCGTCGCGCCGGTCGCGAGGTAGACGCGCCCCGACCCCGACGCCAGTCCCACGTCGAGGCGGCGGTTGGTGGAGGAGGGCGAGTCGCGCTTGCTGAAGATCGCGCGCCAGTCGGCGTAGCTCGCGGGATTGACCCAGGCGGAGAACGTGAAGGGCAGATTCGGAACGTTGATCGTCCGACCGAGGCCCACGCGCGGATCGTTCGAGTCGTTGCCGTCGTCGGTGGCGTTGAAGGAGAGAGCGTTGCCGTACTTTCCGGCCACGAATGTCGGGCTGTTCGTGAGCGTTCCCGTGAAGCCGTTGCCCGAACCGTCCACCGTCGTCGGCCCGGACGTTTCGTTGAAGGCGTAGGTCGCGACCGGATTGGCGGCCGCGTGGAGCCGGGGCGCGGGGAGAGCGACGATCGAAGCGAGAACGAAGGCGAGCAGATGACGGCCGATGATGCGGTTCACTTAGCCCCTCCGGCTGGCTGGACCTTGCACAGCAAGTGGGACGCCCCATGCCCTGAGAAATGAATCTCTGCGGCGGCAGCGACTCCCAGACGTAACGCACAATTATACTTCATGTTACGGCGAATAGTCAAGCGCCGCACGGGGCCGGATCGCGCGTAGCGCCGTAACTCAAGGCCGTCGAAGGAGCTGTGGAGCGTAGGACGGGGCCCGATTACATCCCGGCCAGGTCATGACGTAGGATGCGAATTCGCACAGCCGATTTCGGTCGAACGGCGGGATGGCGGCAGGGACACGCACGGAGGGCGCAATGAAGATCGGAATTCTCGGATCCGGCAACGTGGCGAAGTCGCTCGCGGCCGGGTTCATGGAGCAAGGGCACGCGGTCATGTTGGGGACCCGAACGCCCTCCAAGTTGGAGGACTGGGACTGGAAGCACCGCGGTGGGTTGGTGGGAGGCTTCGCCGACGCGGCGACCTTCGGCGAGATCGTCGTATTGGCGGTGAAGGGGGCGGTGGCCGCCGATGCGCTCCGCGCGGCCGGCCTCACGAATCTCGCGGGGAAGACCGTGATCGACGCCACGAATCCCATCGCCGACTCGCCGCCGGAGAACGGCGTGCTTCGCTTCTTCACGAACCTCGACGAGTCGCTGATGGAGCGGCTACAACGCGAATTCCCCGCGACGAGCTTCGTCAAGGCGTTCAACTCGGTCGGTCACGCGCGGATGGTGAATCCCAAGTTCAAGGGCGGGATGCCGACGATGTTCATCTGCGGGAACGACGACAAGGCGAAGAAGACGGTCGCGGAGATCCTCGATCGATTCGGTTGGGAAGTAGCGGACATGGGGAAAGCGGAGGCCGCGCGCGCCATCGAGCCGCTCTGCATCCTGTGGTGTATTCCGGGGTTCCTCCGGCAGGAGTGGTCCCACGCCTTCAAACTGCTGCGCTGAGCGTCCGGCGGCGCTCAGCGCGCGGCGACTCGCTCGAGGCGCACGCCCCTCACGTGCGCGCCGGCGTCGTCGCTGGTCACGAGGGATAGCGTGACCTCGCTCGGCTCGGCCCCCGCGCATACGAAGCTCGAGCCCGTTTCGGCGAACGCGAGCAGCGTGCTTCCGTCGGCGCCGTCGAGATCCAGGGCGACCGGCGCGCCCGATCCCTCGACACGCACGGTCCACCGGCCGGGAGGCACGAGGAGCCGCGCGATCTTCGCCGATTCGCCCGGGCGGACCGTGACCCCGAGGCGGCCCTCGGCGTCGAGTCGCGCCCGGCTCGTTTCGTTGTCGCTGAGCAGATAGCCCGGGATCCAAATCGAATCGGGCGTGCGCCGAATTCCGATCGCGCCCCCCTCGCTCCGCATCCAAATAATGGATACCACCCGCCTCGGCGGCCCGCACTCGAGCGTCACGGGGCGGAAGGTCGACGTGAACGCGCCGCTCGGGTCGGCCATCAACTCGAGCCCGCTCCGCATCGTCGGCGTTCGTCCCCCCGTCGGCAGATTGAAGAGCACGAGGTCGGGCTTCCGCGACAGCACGTAGGCGCCGTCGCCGAGCTCGTGCCCGAGAAATCCCTTTCCGAAGTCCGCGGGCCGGTGGTGCGCGAGATAGTGATCGTTGATCCCGAGCATGTCGACCGACGGGAGCCGGGAGAAGTAGGGGAGGCAACCGGCGGGGTCGACGGCGAGGAGCGGCTTCTCGTCGCCGAACGCGCTCGCGAGCAGGCCCCCAACCGCCTCGCCGTCCCACTCCCATTTCTCTTCCTTCGCGCGGACGTTCATCGGATCGACGATCTGCGCGAAGGCGAGCGCCGCCAGACAGAGCGCGCCCACGCCCGCCACGGGCCGCAGCGAACCCTGCGCCGGGATCCGCCGCGACAGGTAGATCGCCGCCAAGAAGACGAGCACCACGACGGCCGGAACGAGATGACGGCGTCCCGGGAAGAGATCGCCGCCGACCATCGCGAGATACCCGAGCCACGCGATCAACACCACGCCGAGGAACCGCACGCGCCGCTGGAGCGGAGGCGGATCGGCGACGCGGAAGGCGAGGAGCGCGGGGATGAGAACACCGGCGAGATAGCCCGCTCCCAGCACGTAGCCGATCCCCGATCGAACTCGCTCGACCGTGAATCCGACCTTCGCGAACGCCGAGTTCGGCGCCCACTCGTGGTAGTACGCCTGCCGGAAGACGAGTTGCGCGGCGAAGAAGAGGATCGGAAGCGCGATCAGGAGCGCGCCGGTTCGAAGGCTCTCGCGGTTGAGTCCTCGCGCCGCGAGGATTCCGAGAAACGCGGCGAACGTGAAGAGCGCGCCGTCCGCCCGAGTGAGGACCACGAGCGCGAAGAAGAGCCCCGGGAGGAGAACGCGCCCCGCCGCAGGACGGGGATCGTCGAGGAGCGGGAACGTGAGCGCGAGCCCCCACGCGAGGAGTCCCGCGAGTAGCGGCTGCTCGAGTCCGCCGAACGCCCAGACGACGAACGGCCCCGACAGCGCCAGCGCCAGCCCGCCCGCGAAGCCGGGGAGGCTCTGGCGGAACGTCCGCGCGCGATAGACCCAGACCACCGCCGCGATCGCGCCCACCGTGCCGGCGACGCCCAGGATCCGCGCCGCCCAGACAAGATCGATCCCCAGTTTGCCGAGAAGCGCGCAGCCGAGGATCCAGAGCAGGTTCGTGTAGCCCTCGACCGCCTCACCGTCGTTCCACGTGAGGCCGCCGCCGTGAAGGAGCCGGTCGGCGTAGCGAAGCGAAATGAAGGCGTCGTCGGCCATGAAGTGGCGGTAGTGCCAGACGCCGGCCGCGAGCGCCGCGCAGGCGCAAGCGAAGGCGATCCACGGCCAGAGGGCGATTCGGCCGCCGGCGCCGGCGCCGGCGCCGCTCGACGCGCCGCGAAGGGAGTCGTTCACTCGCTCGCCTCCGACTCGCGCATCCGCTGGCGGTAGAGCGCTTCGCGCGCCGGATCGTTCGCGTGCGCGAAGTAGAAACGGTGCAGTTTCGCCTCCGCGAACCAGTCGAGCATCCGGTATTCGGGCGTCGGGGCCGCGAGGAGCCCGTCGAGTTCGGTGGGGAAGTCCTGAACCGCGGCGCCCCGTTCGCGGAGCGAATCGAGAAGCGCGGAGTCCCAGGTCAGCACCCGCAGGGGCATCCCCCGCATTTCGACCTCGACGCGGGGAATCTCCCGGTCGAGCCCCAGGGCGCCCGGGGCGTACTTGGGGAAGGCGAGGTGCGCCTGCCGCGTGTCGAGCACGTAGCTCGCCGTGGCCAGTTTCTCGTGGCCGATACGTCCCCGCGCC
>DASTSZ010000186.1:0-5445 GCA_035760425.1 Candidatus Eiseniibacteriota bacterium
ACCTCGGGTCCGGCGCGCCGGTGGCGCGGCGCCCTTCGGGCTACGCCGGATACCGTCCGGTGATGTACTCCGTGAGGTAGCGAATCTCGACCTCCCGGTCGTCGGCGATCTGCTTCACCATGTCGCCGATCGAGACGAGCCCGACCAAGCGTCCGTCGTCGACGACCGGCAAGTGGCGGATCCGCCGGCCCGACATGATCGCCATGCACTCCTCCAGCGGGCGGTTCGATTCCACCACCACCACTTCGGTCGTCATGATCTCGCTCACCTGCGTCGTCTTGGATGTTCTTCCCTGGAGAACGATTTCGCGCAGATAGTCTCGCTCGGTGATGATTCCCTTCACGCCGTCCGCGTCGAGGACGAGGAGCGAGCCGACATTGTGGCTCACCATCTCCTTGACCGCGTCGTAGACGCTGGCGTCGCTGCGAATGGAATGGATGTGGGAACCCTTCGTGCGGAGAATGTCGGAGACCCGGCCCATGGCTTCCTCCCGGGTTGGCGTGGAAGAATCCTTGACGTGACCCTGCAAGTAGCCTAAACCCGATGAGACCGAGATTCCACTAACTGCCCACGGAGGGACGCCGTTGACGACGCCCGAGAATCCGCGTGCCATCCTCGCACTCGAGGACGGCACTTTTTTTGTGGGTCGCGGTTTTGGGCGACGGGGCGAGACGACCGGGGAAGTGGTGTTCAACACGGCCCTTTGCGGCTATCAGGAAGTCCTCACCGACCCCTCCTACCACGGCCAGATCGTCACCATGACCTACCCCCACATCGGCAACTACGGGGTGAACCGGGAGGACGCCGAGTCGGCCCGGCCCCAGGTGGCCGGATTCGTGGTGCGCGAGATCGCCACCCGCGCCTCCTCGTGGCGCTCGGCCGGCGAATTGAACGACTACCTGGCGAAGGCCGGCGTCGTCGGCATCGCGGAGATCGACACCCGGGCCCTGACGCGGCACCTCCGGTCGCGGGGGGCCATGCGGGGGATCATCTCCACCGAATCGGACGATCCCGCCGCCCTGGCGGAAAGGGCGCGCCGGTCGCCGTCGATGGTCGGGGCCGACCTGGCCAGCGCGGTCACCTGCGCGACCGCCTACTCCTACGGCGGGACGCCTCTGCCCGAGTCGGGAACGTCGCCCTTCCGGGTGGTGGCCTACGACTTCGGCATCAAGCGCAACATCCTGCGCCTCCTGGCGCGCTCCGGCTGCGAGGTGACGGTCGTTCCCGGGGGGACGAGCGCCGCCCAGGTGCTCGGGCGCGATCCCGACGGCGTCTTCCTCTCGAACGGACCGGGCGACCCTGAAGCCTGCGGCTACGCCGTGCGGGCCGCGCAGGACCTGATGCGCGCGCCGAATCCCAGGCCCCTCTTCGGAATCTGCCTCGGCCACCAGATCCTCGGTCTCGCCTGCGGCGGCCGGACGTACAAGCTCAAGTTCGGGCACCGCGGCGCCAACCACCCGGTTCGGAATCTGCGAACGGGCCAGGTGGAGATCACGGCGCAAAACCATGGATTCTCCGTCGATCCCTCGCTCTTCGAGCGGCCGGAGTATGAGTTGACGCACCTCAATCTGAACGACGGCACGGTCGAGGGCTTCGCGCACCGGGAGCTGCCGCTCTTCGCCGTGCAATACCATCCCGAGGCGAGCCCCGGCCCCCACGACTCCCACTACCTCTTCCGCGAGTTCGTCGCTCGCATGGCCGCCCGCCGCGGCGGCCGCGTCGCGACGACCGAGGTGCACGCCTAGACCATGCCGCGCGACGCCTCCATTCGCTCCGTCCTCGTGATCGGCTCGGGCCCCATCGTCATCGGGCAGGCGTGCGAGTTCGACTACTCCGGAACTCAGGCGGTGAAGGCGCTCCGCGCCGAGGGGATCCGCGTCTCGCTCGTGAATTCGAACCCGGCGACGATCATGACCGACCCCGAATACGCCGACCGGACCTACGTGGAGCCGCTCACGCCCGAAGTCTTGGAAGCGGTGCTCGAGAGGGAACGGCCCGACGCCCTCCTCCCGACGGTCGGGGGCCAGACCGCGCTGAACCTCGCGGTGGAACTCTCGGCGCGCGGCGTCCTCGATCGGCTCAACGTGCGCCTCATCGGCGCGAGCCGCCGCGCGGTCGAAGTCGGGGAGGACCGGCGCCTCTTCAAGGAGGCGATGGCGCGCATCGGGCTCGACGTGCCGCGTAGCGGCTTCGCCAAGACGCCGGAGGAAGCCCGCAAGGTTCTCGAGACGACGTCGCTTCCCGCGGTCGTCCGTCCCTCCTTCACGCTCGGCGGGACCGGCGGCGGCATCGCCTACAACGTCGAGGAATTCGACGAGATCGTGGCCCGGGGGCTCGAACTCTCCCCGGTGAAGGAAGTGCTGGTCGAGGAGTCGGTCATCGGGTGGAAGGAGTACGAGCTCGAGGTGATGCGCGACTGCGCGGACAACTTCGTCGTCATCTGCTCGATCGAGAACTTCGACCCGATGGGGATTCACACGGGCGATTCGGTGACGGTGGCGCCGGCGCAGACGCTGACCGACCGCGAGTACCAGGCGATGCGGGACGCCTCGCGGGCGATCATCCGCGAGGTCGGTGTGGAGACGGGCGGGTCGAACATCCAGTTCGCCGTGAATCCCGCCAACGGGCGCCTGGTCGTCGTCGAGATGAATCCGCGCGTCTCCCGCTCCTCCGCGCTGGCCAGCAAAGCGACCGGGTTCCCGATCGCGAAGATCGCCGCCCTCCTGGCCGTCGGTTACCGCCTCGACGAAATCCAAAACGACATCACGCGGGTCACCCCCGCCTCCTTCGAGCCGGTCATCGACTACGTGGTCGTGAAGATCCCGCGCTGGGCCTTCGAGAAATTCCGGGACGCCGATCCCCGCCTCGGCACGCAGATGAAGTCGGTGGGGGAAGTGATGGCGATCGGGCGAACGTTCAAGGAGGCGCTCCAGAAGGGGCTTCGCGGACTGGAGACGGGCGGCGAGGGATTCGGGAAGCGCGACCTCGACGACAGCCGCATCAAGGAGAAGCTGGTCACGCCCGACCCGGACCGAATCCTCTACGTGAAGCGAGCGCTGGAAGTCGGCTGGAATCAAGAGGATGTGGGGCGGCTCACGGGCATCGACCCGTGGTTTCTCGACCAGATCGGCCAGATCGCCTCGCGGAAGGAGAGGATCACCCCGGGCATGTCCGACGAGACCCTCCGGGAGGCGAAGCGCTACGGCTTCTCGGATGCGCGCATCGCGCGGCTCACCGGCGTCACCGAGGCCGCGCTCCGCGCCCGGCGAAAGGCCGCCGGCATCGTCCCCGTCTACAAGCGGGTCGACACCTGCGCCGCCGAGTTCGAATCGCACACGCCCTACCTCTACTCCACGTACGAACAGGAGTGCGAGGCCGATCCGACCGACCGGCGGAAGGTCGTCATCCTCGGGAGCGGGCCGAACCGGATCGGGCAGGGAATCGAGTTCGACTACGCCTGCTGCCACGGCGCCTTCGCCTTCAAGGAGGAGGGCTTCGAGGCGATCATGGTGAACTGCAATCCCGAGACGGTTTCGACCGACTACGACACCTCCGACCGCCTCTACTTCGAGCCCCTCACCTTCGAGGACGTGATGAACGTCGTCGAGCGTGAGCGGCCCGAGGGCGTGGTGATCCAGTTCGGCGGCCAGACGCCGCTCCGCCTCGCGCTCGCGCTCCACGAGGCGGGCGTTCGCATTCTCGGCACGAGCCCCGACGCCATCGATCTGGCCGAGGACCGGAAGCGCTTCCGCGAACTCCTCGATCGGCTCGGCATCCCGCAGCCCGAGAGCGACACCGCCACCTCCCTCGAAGAGGCGAAGATCGTCGCGCGGCGGATCGGCTACCCGGTTCTCGTGCGGCCGTCGTACGTGCTAGGCGGGCGCGCCATGGCGATCGTCTATGACGAGTCGCACCTGGAGGAATACGTCCGCGAGGCGGTGAAGGCGTCGCCCGAGCATCCGATTCTCGTCGACCGATTCCTCGAGGACGCCTACGAGGTCGACGTCGACGCGGTGGCCGACGGAGAGCGGGTGGTGATCGGGGGCATCCTCGAGCACATCGAAGAGGCGGGAATCCACAGCGGCGACTCCTCGATGGTGCTGCCGACGTACAAGATCCCCGAGAGCCAGCTCGACCGCATCCGCGACATGACGCGGCGGCTCGGGCTCGCGCTCGACGTGCGCGGGCTCATGAACATCCAGTTCGCCATCCAGAACGACGTCGTCTACGTCCTGGAAGTGAACCCGCGCGCGTCGCGGACGATCCCGTTCATCAGCAAGGCGACCGGCGTGCCGCTCGCGAAGGTGGCCGCGCGAGTGATGGCGGGGCGGAGTCTCGAGGCGCAGGGGATCACGCGCGACCTCGAGGTCGACCGTTTCTTCGTGAAGGCGCCCGTCTTCCCGTTCTTGAAATTCCCGGGCGCCGACATCCTCCTCGGTCCGGAGATGAAGTCGACGGGCGAGGTCATGGGCGTCTCGAAGAGCGTCGGCGTCGCGTTCGCGAAGGCGCTCGCCGGGGCGGGATCGAAGTTGCCGCGGCGGGGGATCGCGTTCGTGAGCGTGAACGACCGCGACAAGCCGGGCGTTCTCCCGCATGCGCGGGCGCTCCACGAGATGGGCTTCGGGATCGTGGCGACGCGCGGCACGGCCGCGTACCTGAACGAACAGGGCGTGCCGGCGGAGACGATCTACAAAGTGAACGAGGGCCGGCCGAACATCGTCGACCGGATCAAGAGCCACGGCATCGACCTGGTGATCAACACGCCGCTCGGCGAGGAGTCCTTCTACGACGACGGCGCCATTCGGAAAACCGCGATCCTCTACGGCGTCCTCTGCCTGACCACGCTCACCGCGTCGGCCGCCACGGTGGAGGCGATTCGCGCGCTTCGCGACCGGCCGCTCGACGTCGTGAGTCTTCAGGAGATCCACGAAGAGGCGGGCGTGAAGGGCGTACCGGCCGGCGTGCCCGGCGCGGTCCTGGTGCCGACGGCGTGATCTCCCGGCCGAACCGCGGCGCGGCCGCGGCGCTGGCCGCCGCGCTGATCTTGTCGACGCTCCTCGCCGACGGGACGTCGAACGCCCGCCCCTCGACGCAGTCGAAGTCGAAGAAGCCCGCCGCGGAACGCCTCCTCGTCGCCCCCGAGATCAAGCTCGCGCGCTGGATCAACACCAAGCCTCTCACGGCCGCCGATCTGAAGGGCACGCCGCGGCTCGTCGAGTTCTGGACGTTCGACTGCGTGAATTGCCGGAACACGACCCCCGCCATGCGCGAACTCCACGCGCGCTTCGGGAAGCGAGGGCTTCGAGTGCTTGGCATTCACACGCCGGAGTTCGCGCACGAGCGGGACTCCGCGGCCGTGGCGGCCGCCGTGAAGCGGGAGGGGATTCGCTATCCGGTGGGCCTCGACAACGATCACGCGGTCTTCGACGGATTCAAGAACCGCTA
>DASTSZ010000187.1:0-14099 GCA_035760425.1 Candidatus Eiseniibacteriota bacterium
ATCGCCCGACCTTCAGGTAGAGCGACGGGCGCAGGTAGCCGAGCGCGAACGTTTCGAAGCTCCCCGAGGGTGCGCGATCGTAGTAGAGGGTCACGCGCGGGTCGGGTTGAAATGCGACGTAGAGGTCGGACTGCATCTGGAAGAAGTTGAGATGCGCCTCCTCGATGTTGCCGCCGACGTATAGCGTCCGGAAGTCGGCGCCGATCAGGATCTGCTTCGAGATCTTCGTTTCGATCTCGGCGAGCGCTTCGGGTTTCGAGCGGAGCCAGGCGATCTCCTCCGGCACGAGTTTCTGCGCCGCGTAGGAGGAGCGGAGCCCGCCGCCCGTGGGGTTCACGTGGCAGAGCGCGCACTTCTGCTCGTAGCGCGCGGTGTAGCGGGGAAGCGCGTCGGCCGCGGGGACGCCGCCGCCGAACGCCCACGCCGTCGCCAGAAGCGCCAGGAACGCGGCGCGGCGTGCGCCCGCCGGCCGACCGCGAAGGTCAATTCTCAAGCGCGCCCTCCAGGATCCAGCGGCGGAAATTGTCGATCTGCGTGTCCGTGAGGTAGGGGCCGCCCTGCGGCATCCGGTCCCCGCCGAAGCCCGGAGGCGATTTGATCTTCTGGTAGATCCACGAATTGCCGGGGTCGAACGCCTTGATGTAGCCGAAACCTCCGAAGTCGAAGAAGAGATGCTCGTACATCTGAGGATCGGACGGATTCGCGAAGTCGTGGCAACTGGCGCAGCGGTTCACGAGGATCGGCCGGATGTCGGCGGCGTAGGAGACCGACGTGCCGAAGCCGACGACCTTCACGATCGGGCAGTCGGGGCCGACCTCCACCGTGCACTCGGCGGGCCCGCCCGCGCCTGGATGGAACGCGACCGTCACCGTCCGCGAGCCGCCGGTCGGCAACTCTCCGGGCCCTCCGCCGCTCACGATCTCGTAGTCGGCGCACGAGGGGACGACGTCGACGAGGAGCGGCGCCGTGCCGGCGTTGATCACTTCGAACGTGCGGAGCGAGGTCTGTCCGACCGCCACCGATCCGAACGCGAGCGAGTCGTCGAGCACGATGCAGCGCGCCCCGGGCGCCTGGAGCGCGGCCGATCCGGAGAGGGACACGGCGGGCGCGTTCGGTCCCAAGGCGAGGGTGCAGAAATAGGAACCGACGGCGCCGGGGGTGAACGCGACGACGATCGACTTCGACTGGCCGGCGCCGAGCGCGAACGCGCCGCCGCCCGACTGGAGGGCGTACTCGGCGCAGGCGAGTTGCGCGTCGCCCGTGAGCGTGCCCGTGCCGTCGTTGGTGATCGTGATGGTGCGCGTGCTCGACCGGCTCACGACGACGGTGCCGAAGTCGAGGGCGGTGGCGGAGAGACGACTCTGTGGCTGCGGCTTGAACGGGTCTCCGAGATCGGAGCATCCGGCCACGGCGAGGATCGATGTCAACGCGAGGATGAGAAGCCGATGCCGCAACGTGATTCGCTCCCTGGGTTCGAAGATCCGACGCTCGGAGAGTCTAAAACGAACGCGAATCCCAGCGCGTCGTGAATCGGGCGAGGGCGCTCGAAGCGATTTCGCCGCCTCCGTAAGGAATGCACGATCGCCTTGCGCGCCGCCCGCTCGGACGTCTCCATTGGAACCCTCAACCCATTGGGAATAAACAACTAAACAATCCGCACTCGCGGTGGTGTAGAACTTGCCACTACCCTTGTAGCTACCGCTGTCTCGAGATTCGGCTTGGAGGACACCATGCGCCGCGCAGCTCGCAATAAGCCACTCTGGATTCTCTCCGGCGCGGCCCTCGTCATTCTCGCCGCGACGTTCAGCACCCGTGGCGGCGACAAGAAGTCCGCCGAACCCGTCGCCCACGCCAATCCCTTGAAGTCGCCCGCCGCCGCCGATCCCGTGATCGAAGCCTCCGTGCTCGCGCCCGCTCGAATCGAGCCGCTGCGCATCTCGAGGTCCACGGCGAAGGAGACGGTCGAAGCGCCGGAATCGGACGCCCCCCAGACCGAGTCGGCCGACGAGTCGTCCGCGAGCGAGGCGGTCGGTTCCGCCGGCATGGTCGTCGGCATCGATCCCGAGACCGGCAAGCCCGGCATGCCGTCGCAGGCGTTCCGCGACGCGATGCGCCAGCAGGCGAGCGAGCGCGAGGCCGCGCTCAGCCGCTCGATGGACGGGCTGCGCGTCGTCTACAAGCCCGACGGCTCGAAGATGGTCGACCTGAAGGATCGCTTCCAGGACTACGCGATCGTCCGCATCGCGCCCGACGGCCGGAAGGTGCAGTCGTGCGTGCAGGCGGACGGTCTGAAGGCCGCGCTCGCCGCGCCTCCCGCCGACACGGCGAGCGACGGCGCCGCCGCGACCGAAGCGGCCGCCGCGTCCGACGCGCCGGCCCCGGAACCCGAACCTACCGACGCGCCGGCGGAGCGCTAACCGATGGCGCGATTCCGGCACTTCCTCGCGGCCGCCGCATTGGCGTCGGCATTCCTCCTCGGGGGCGCGATCGCGTCGCGCGCGGCGACCATCGTGATCGTCAACAACGACGGCCCCGGCGAGGGCTTCAACGATCCGACCCCGTCCACGCCCTTCGGCGGCAATCCCGGCACGACGATCGGCGAGAAGCGCCTCTACATCTTCAATTACGCGGCCTCCATCTGGGGCGGCATCCTCCCCAGCCCCGTCACGATTCGTGTGCTCGCGCAGTTCAACGCGCAGACGTGCGACGCGACGAGCGGCGTTCTCGGGAGCGCGGGCGCACGAAGCGCGCACGCCAATTTCGCGGGCGCGCCGCTCACGAATACCTACTATCACCAGGCGCTCGCCAATCGGCTCTCGGGGAGCGACCTGAGCGTGCTCGAGGACATCAACGCCACGTTCAACTCCGACGTCGATAACTCGGTCTGCCTGGGCGACGTCAATTGGTACTACGGCACGGACGGCAACGACGGGAGCGACATCGAACTCCTCCCGGTCGTCCTCCACGAGCTGGCGCACGGGCTCGGATTCAGCACCTTCACCAATACGAGCACCGGCGCGTTCCTCGACAACACCCCCGACGTCTTCGCCCGCCGCCTGCTCAACAAGTCGACCGGGCTCCACTGGGACCAGATGACGAACAACAACGCCCGGAAGACGTCGGCGGTGAATACGGGCAACCTGGTCTGGGACGGCCCCTCGGTGAGCATGTGGGCGCCCTACACGCTCGATCACGAACCGGAAGTGCTCGTGCTCTCGCCGGCGACGATCGACGGATCCTACGTCGCGAATCTCGCCGACTTCGGCGGCGACATCGACGCCACGGGCATCACGGGGGATATCGTGCTCGTGACCGACACCACCGCGCCGGTGAACGACGGCTGCGAGGCGTTCACGAACGGCGCCGCGCTGGCCGGGAAGATCGCGCTCATCGACCGCGGCCTCTGCAATTTCACGATCAAGGTCGCCTCCGCGCAGGCGAGCGGCGCCATCGGCGTGATCGTGGCGAACAACGCCGCCGGTGCGCCGACGACGATGGGCGGGACCGACCCCACCATCACGATTCCCGCCGTCATGATCTCGCAGGCCGACGGCGTCACCATCAAGAACGCGCTCCTCTCCGGGCCGGTCTCGGCCACGCTGCGGCGCTCGCCCACGCGCCTCGCCGGCGCCCACGCCGACGGGGAAGTGAAGATGTACGCGCCGAACCCGCTCGAGCCGGGCTCTTCCGTCTCGCACTTCGACGTGAGCGCGCTTCCCGATCTCCTCATGGAGCCCGGCATCAACTCCGGACTCCACGACGGCGTCGACCTGACCCGCCGGCTCTTCGAGGACATCGGCTGGATGCCGAGCCTCACGGCGGTGGCCTCGACGAACCCGGCGCCGCGCTTCCGCGTCCGGAGCGTGCCGAACCCCTTCACGCCGGCGACGACGATCGCGCTCGAACTCCCGGCGGCGGGCCGCACGAAGGTGGCGGTCTACGACGTGCAGGGGCGGCTGGTGAAGCGCCTCCTCGACGGCTGGATGCCGGCGGGAACGCACGGGCTTGCCTGGGACGGCACGGACGAGCAGGGCCGCCGCGCCGCGGCGGGCGTCTACTTCTCGCGCGTCGAGTCGAACGGGCACCGCGCGGGCGAAAGGCTGGTCAAACTCGAGCGATGAGGATGTTTCGCGCGTCGCTCCCGATCGCCCTCCTTGTTCTCACCCTCCTCGCCCCCGGACTATCCGCTCCGCGCACCGCCGAGGCCGCGACGATCACGATCATCAACGCCGACGGAGCGGGCGAGGGGTTCAACGACCCCACACCTGTCGCGCCCGTCGGCGGAAATGCCGGCACGACGCGGGGCGCCCAACGCCTGAACGTCTTCAATCAGGCCGCCTCCATTTGGGGCGCGCTCCTACCGAGCAGCGTCGGGATCCAGGTCGTGGCCAAGTTCGACCCGCAGTTCTGCACCTCGAACAGCGCCGTTCTGGGAAGCGCCACGCCGCAGACGGCCGAGACCGATTTCCCCGGCGCCGAGTTCCCGAACACGTGGTACTTCCAGGCGCTCGCCAACAAGCTCGCGGGGGTCGACCGCGATCCCGCGCCCGACATCGCGGCGACCTTCAACTCCGACGTCGACAACAGCACCTGCCTCGGCGGCGTCGATTGGTACTACGGGTTCGACGGGAACGAGGGACCTCACGTGGAACTGCTGCCCGTCGTTCTCCACGAACTCGGCCACGGGCTCGGCTTCGCCACGTTGGCGTCGAGTTCGGGGCAGTTGCTCCTGAACATTCCCGACATCTTCAACCGCTTCATGTACGACAAGACGTTCGGGCTCCACTGGAACGAGATGACCGACGGCCAGCGGAACCTCTCGCGCGGGAATACGGGGAATCTCGTCTGGGACGGCTTCGCCACGACCTTTCGCGCGAAGTCGTTCCTCTCGCCGCGCCGGGAGGTCGAAGTGCACACGCCGGCGTTCTGGGCGGGCGTCTACGAGACGCCGCAGGCGCTCTTCGGGCCGCCGCTCACCACGGCGGGAATCACGGCGGAGGTCGTCGAAGTCCTCGACGCGTCGGGAAGCCCGGACGCCTGCCAGCCGATCTTGAACGGCGCCGCGCTGAACGGGAAGATCGCCTACATCGACCGCGGCGGATGCACCAACACATCGAAGGTCGCGGCGGCGCAGGCGGCGGGCGCGATCGCCGTCATCATCGTGAACAACGTCGCCGGCCCTCCCTTCCAGATGACCGGGACCGACCCCACGATCACGATCCCCTCGGTCATGATCTCGGGCGAGGAGGGGGAGTTGGTGCGGGAGGACGTGCAGGCGGGCGGCACGATCGTGACGCTCCGCCGCAATGACGCGATCCGCTCCGGCACCCACCCCGACGGCCAAGTGAGGCTCTACGCGCCGGCCGTCGTGGAGCCGGGCTCCTCGCTCTCCCACTTCGACGTCACGGCCATCCCCGACCTCCTCATGGAGCCGGCCATCAACGACGGCCTCCACAACGACGTCGATCTCACGCGCGAGGTCTTCGAGGACATCGGCTGGCTCCCGCGGCTCACGGGCGTGGCCGAAGAGAACGCCGCGCCGCGGTTCCGCGTCGCGAGCGCGCCGAATCCCTTCCGTCCCTCGACGGTGATCTCGCTGGAACTGCCGTCGGGCGGCGCGACGCGCGTGGAGATCTACGACCCGCAGGGTCGCCTCGTGAAGCGGCTCGTGGACGGATGGCTTCCGGTGGGACGGCACGGCGTGACGTGGGACGGCACCGACGCGTCGGGCCGGCGCGTCGCCGCCGGCGTCTACTTCACGCGCATCGTTTCGAACGGCGTGCGGGCCGGGCAGCGGCTCGTGAAGCTCGACTAGCCTCCCGAACCGATCCGAAATCCCTCTTCGATCATGTCGGCGTGGATGCCGACCGTGTCGTTCACGTCGCGCGCGTAGCCTCCCGCGAGCGTCGCGAAGACGGGGATGCCCCGCACCACGCAAGCGTCGAAGACCAAGCGGTCCCGCGCCCGCAGATCCTCCCGCGTCAGTTTCAACCGCCCCAATTGGTCGTCCTCGTAGGGATCGGCGCCGGCGACGTACGCGACCAGGTCGGGTTCCACGCGATCCAGGATGCGCGGCACGTTGTGGCGGAGCGAGGCCAGGTAGCGTTCGCCGCTCGCGTAGGTCTCGAGCCCGATGTCGAGGTCGCTCGGCGGCTTCACGGCCGGGTAGTTGTCCTCTTCGTGGATGGAGAACGTGAAGACGGTCGGGTCGTCGTGGAAGATGGCGGCCGTGCCGTTGCCTTGATGGACGTCGACGTCGATGACGGCCGCGCGGTGGATGCGGCTGTCCGACTGAAGATCTCGAATCGCGATGGCCACGTCGTGGAGCACGCAGAAGCCCTCGCCGTGGTCGGGGAAGGCGTGGTGGAGCCCGCCGCCGATGTGAAGTGCGACGCCCCGCTCGAGCGCGCGCCGGGCCGCCTCGATGCTTCCACCGGCGCCGAGGAAGGACGCCTCCACCAGCTCGCGGGAATACGGCAATTCCAGCACCGACTCCTCCAGCGCCGTGAGGCGCCCCTCCAAGAGTTTGTCGATGTACGCCTGGTCGTGCACGCGGCGCACCTGTTCGACGGTGGCGGGCGAAGGCGCGATCAGTTCGTCGGCGCGCAAGAGGCCGCGGCGGACGATCTCGTCGCGGATGAACTTGTACTTCTTCATCGGGAAGACGTGGGCGCCGATGTCGGCGTAGTAGCCGTCGTGATAGACCACGGCCGGCTTGCCGGACGAGGGGCGTGAGGCGGGGGCGGAGGGCTCGGGCGTCATGCGCCGGATCTCCCGACTATTCGAAGGAGTAGGGGGGCGTCGTGGCGACGGGCTCGGCGTTCGGCGGCGTCGGGGGCGTCGCGGGGGCGCCGCCATCCGCCGGGCTCGCCGGCGTCGCCGTCGCCGCGGCTCCGGCCGCCTCGCGGGGCGGAACGAGCGCGCGATAGAGAACGATCATGGCCGCCACCGTGAAGGGGAACGCGAGCGTGCCGACCGCGCTGTCCCAAAAGAGACGCGCGATCTCGACCGGCATCAGCTTCTCCTTCGCGACGCTCGTCAACACGGCGAGCATGGTGGAAGGGAACGACGCGAGCACCATCGCCAGCGTCAGGAGCGCGACCGCGACGACGAATCGCCAGAGGAGCCCGCCGAAGTTCTCGCGTACGAGCGCGAAGCTCTCGCGGATCGACTCCATCGGCCCCCGTCCGTCGAGGATCAGGAGCGGCGTGGCGAAGGCGAGGAGGAACATCGCGAACGCGATCCAGAGCCCGGCCGGGAAGAGGGCCAGCAGAACGAGAATCGAGCGCGCTTCGACCGGAATCGCCCCCAACGCCATCGCGCCCGCCGCGGCGCCGAGGACGACGACCGTCGCCGGGATCACGATGAAGAGCGTCTGGTAGATCGACGAGAGCCCGTAAGGCACCAGGTGTTCGAGCACGTGCTTCACGGCGTCGATGAAACTCCGCCGCTCGCCGCGATAGAGCGCGTCCTGGAACGGCAGGAAGGGCGTGTAGATGAGGACCAGGAGGGGCAGATACGCCGCGGCCGCCACGATCCACGTGGCCGCGCGGAGTTGATAGTCGGGGTACCCCATGGGCGACGTGACATTGCTGCTCGCGATCATGTAGAGCCCCATTCCGAAGCGATAGAAATAGAGCACGACGAGAACGGGGAGCGCGGGCGCCAGCGAGCGGCGGCCGACGTCGTAGGTCCGGAGCAGGAAGTCGCGGACCGAGGGGAGCGCCGAAACGAACGGCGCCGCGATAGGCGCGGGACGCTCCGCGGGCGGCGGCGGCGGGGCCTCGCCCGCCGAGGAGAGCGTGGGCCGGTCGATCGAGTCCATCGCGGCCAGAATACACCCCGGCTCCGAGCCGCCCAAGCGACTTGTGCCCGCTCGACGAGGCGTCGGAGCCCCGGTCGCGCTCGCCTTCCGCCGCCTCGCGCGGTAGGCTTCCCGCATGGACGCCCGCCCCGATCTGCTCGATTCGCCGCGCATCGCGCTCACCCCCGACGACGAGCAGCTCGCCGCCATCGAACACGGCGACGGCCCGCTCCTCATCGTCGCCGGCGCGGGGACCGGAAAGACCACCGTCATCGCGCGGCGGATCGCCCATCTCATCGCCTCGAAGCGCGCGCGGCCGTCGGAGATCCTGGCGCTCGCGTTCAACGACAAGGCGGCGGCCGAGATGCAGGAGCGGGTCGACCTGCTCGTGCCGTACGGCTACGCCGACGTCACCATCCAGACCTTCCACGCGTTCGGCGAGAACGTGCTCGCCGGCTACGGGCTCGAGATCGGGATCGCACCCGGCTTCTCGGTGCTCGATACGACGTCGCAGGCGCTCTTCCTCGCGGAGCGGATCGACGAACTCGGCCTTCGCCACTACCGCCCGCTCTCCGATCCGACGCGCTACGTCGCCGATCTCGCCGGCTTCTTCGGGCGAGCGAAGGATGACCCGCAGTGGCCGGACGAGATCCGCCGCGCCGCCGAGGAGCGCGCCGGCAGCGCGGCCGCCATGCGCGCCGCCGGCGGCGGCGACGGCGACCTCGTCGCCGCGCTGGAGGATCAGGGCGCGCGACTCGGCGAGCTGGCCGGCGCGTACGAACGCTACAACACGCTCCTCTGGCGCGCGGGGTTCCTCGATTTCGGGGATCTTCTCGCGCTCACGCACCGACTTCTCGTCGAGAGCCCGGCCGCGCTCCGCCGGCTGCAGCAGCGATTCCGCTACGTGCTGGTGGATGAATTCCAGGACACGAACCCGGTCCAGTTCAAGATCGTCCGCCTCCTCGTCGAGGCGCACCGGAATCTCGTCGTCGTGGGCGACGACGACCAGAGCATCTACCGATTCCGCGGCGCCCACTTGAAGAACATCCTCGAGTTCCGCGAGCACTACCCCGAAACGAAGGAGATCGTCCTTCGGCGCAACTACCGGAGCACGCGCCAGATCCTCGCGCGCTCCCGCCGTCTCATCGTGCAGAACCAGGAGCGGCTCGAGGTCCGCTACGGCATCTCGAAGGAACTCCGCACGGAGAAGGACGGCGCCGAGCCGGTCTGGCGGGAGTTCGAGGCCGAGGCCGACGAAGCCGCGTGGGTCGCCGAGGAGATCGCCGCCGCGGTGCGGGAGAAGCGGCGCCGGCCGCGCGACGTGGCGATCCTGGTGCGAAACAACCGCCACGCCGAGCCCTTCCTCCGCGCGCTCGACGAGCGGGGCATCCCCTACTACTTCTCGGGGAGCCGCGGCCTCTTCCAGCGGCCGGAGATCAAGGAGCTCGTCTCGCTCTTGCAGTCCCTCTTCCAGGACTCGCGGCCCGAGTTCCTCTACCTCCTGGCGTCGGAGGCGTACGGCGTTCCCGAGGACGATCTCACGAAACTGATGCACGCGCTCTCGCGTCAGCCGGCGCCGCTACGGGCTCTCTTCCGGCGCGCGGCGGCGGGACGCGACGCGCTCGAGCTTTCGGAGGAGGGCCGGGAGCGGCTCGTGCGCCTCCTCGAGGACGTCGACGCGCTGCAGGAGTTCGCGCGCGGGCGAAAGACCGGGGAGGTGCTCTATCACTACCTCGAGCGCCGCGGCATCCTGAAGGACCTCATGGCCGCACGCACGTTCGAGGACGAGGCGAAGGCGCGGAACATCGTGAAGTTCTTCGCGCTCATCCGCTCGTTCGAGAAGGTGGCGCTGGCCGACCGCGTGGCGCTCTTCCTCCGCCACTTCGAGGCGGTGCAGGAATTCGGCGAGGATCCCGCCGTCGCCGACCTCGACGAGACCTCCGACGTCGTCCAGGTGCTCACCATTCACCGCGCGAAGGGACTCGAATTCCCGGTCGTCTATCTCGTCCAGATGGCGACGCACCGGTTCCCGACCGCGAATCGCGCGCGCGGCATCGAACTCCCGCGCGAGCGGGACGACGACGACGCGTCCGCCGCGCATCGCGAAGAGGAGCGGCGGCTCTGCTACGTCGCCTTCACGCGGGCGCGCGAGGAGCTGATCACCACCTACGCGCGCGACTACGGCGGGAAGCAGAAGCGGAAGGCGAGCCTCTTCCTGGCCGAGGCGTTCGAGATCGGGAAGACGCCGCCGGCCCGCACGCGCCGGCGCGTGATGGACGAGATCGCCGATCAGAAGCCCGTCGAGGGCGCGCCGATCCCGATCGCGCGTCCCGCCACGCGCGAACCGCTCCAGCTCTCCTACAAGCGGCTCGAGGACTACGAGACCTGCCCGTACAAGTACCGTCTCCTTCACGCGCTCGACGTGAACCCCATCCTCACGGCGGATCACCGCGTGAACTTCGGCAACGCCGTGCACCAAGCGGTGGCGTTCGCGCACAAGAAGCGGCTGGAAGGTGAGACGATCACGGAGGACGAGCTGATCGAGGTCTTCCGCTCCGTCTGGCGGAGCGAGGGATACCGGAACGAGGCGCACGAGCGAGAGCGCTTCGCGCAGGGCGTCGACGCGCTGCGCGATTTCCGAACGCGGGAGATCGCCGCCGGCCCCGCGGCGAGCGCCGTGGAGCGTCACTTCCGCGTGAAGTTGGAGGACGTCGTCATCACCGGGAGCATGGATCGCGTGGACGAGGGGCCGGACGGGGTGGCGCTCATCGACTACAAGACGTCCGAGAAGGACGACGAGGAGAAGGCGGACGAGGCCTCGCGCAAGAGTCTTCAGCTCTCCGTCTACGCGCTCGCGTACCGGGAGTTGAACCAACGGCTCCCCGATCGGCTGGAACTCCGCTACGTCCTTACCGGCGTGAGCGGGGTCTCCGCCTGCGACGAGGAGCGGGTCGCGAAGGCGCGCGCGAAGATCGAGGAGATCGCCGCCGCCATTCGCGCGGAATCCTTCGGCGCGCTTCCCGACGCGCGGAAGTGCTCCATCTGCGCGTGCCGCCCGATCTGCCGCGAGTCCGCGGTCTGAGCGGAACGCCGCGGCGGGCTGTGCTACCCTGTCGCCACTCCCCGCGCTCGAAATCCCTGTGAGACCTCCATGCCGCTCGAACCCGGCGTCCGTCTAGGCACGTACGAGATCCTGTCGTCCCTTGGCGCCGGAGGGATGGGCGAAGTCTATCGCGCGCGCGACCACCGTCTCGGCCGCGACGTCGCCGTGAAGGTGTTGCCGCCGTCCGTGGCGGCGAACCCCGAACGCCTCGCTCGTTTCGAGCGCGAGGCGAAGACCGTCGCGTCGCTGAACCATCCCAACATCGTCACGCTCCATTCCATCGAGGAAGCGAACGGCGTTCGGTTCCTCACGATGGAGCTCGTCGTGGGGCAGAGTCTCGATCGAATCCTCGTCCCCGAAGGCCTCCCCGTATCCCGGCTCCTCGAACTCGCCATCCCCATCTCCGACGCCCTGGCGGCCGCGCAAGAGAAGGGAATCGTCCACCGCGACCTCAAGCCCGCGAACGTCATGGTGACGCGCGAGGGTCGCGTGAAGGTGCTCGACTTCGGATTGGCCAAGCCCGCCCCTCAAGACGAATCCTCGACGCACGATGCCGCCACCGTCACCGGCGAGGCCCCGCTCTCGGTGGCGGGCCAGGTCATGGGGACGGTCCCCTACATGGCCCCGGAGCAGCTCCGCGGCGAGCCGGTCGACGGGCGAACCGACCTCTTCTCGCTCGGGGCCATGCTCTACGAACTGTCGACCGGAAGGCGCCCCTTCCAAGGAAGGAGCTCCGCCGACCTCGCCTCCTCGATCCTGCGCGACACGCCGGCGCCGATGTCGTCGCTTCGGGGCGATCTTCCCGCGGACTTCGTTCGAGTCGTCGAGTGGTGCCTGGAGAAGAATCCCGCGGATCGCGCGCCATCCGCCAAGGAGGTTCGAAACGAGCTCCGGCTCGTGGCGAAGGACACGTCGGCGGAACGAATCGCGTCCTCGGCGTCTCGCGCCGGTTCGTACGAGCGGACGCCGGCGAAGCGCGGCGTCGCGGGGCGGTGGCTCCGGCCGGCCCTCGTCGTGTTCGCCGCGACCCTCGCGATCGGCGGCTATCGGCTCTGGGAATCACGACGCGCCGCGACGCAAGCCCCCGCGCCCGCCCCCGCGAAATCCGCCTCCATCGCCGTTCTTCCGTTCGCCGATCTGAGCCCCCAGCGCGACCAGGAGTACTTCGCGGACGGAATGAGCGAGGAGCTCCTGAACGTGCTCGCGAACCTGAAGGACGTCCGCGTGGCAGCGCGAACGTCGTCGTTCAGCTTCAAGGGGAAAGAAGTCCAAGTGCCCGAGGTCGGCCGGCAGCTGCACGTCGACCACGTCCTGGAAGGGAGCGTGCGGAAGGAGGGCGATCGCTACCGAATCACCGCGCAGCTCATCAAGTCATCGGACGGGTTTCACGTCTGGTCCGAAACGTTCGACCTTCGCCTCGACGACGTCTTCTCCGTTCAGGATCGGATCGCGCGCGCGGTCGTGAAGGAGTTGCGCGTGGCGCTCCATGGCGCGGAGCGCGCCGGCGCCGCGACCATTCTGAGCGATTCGGATCTGAAGGCGGCGTCGCTCGGCCGCGGCACGAACGCCGAAGCCTACCGGCTCTATCTGCAGGGCCGCTTCCACTACGATCGCTTCAACGAGAAGGACATGGCCAAGGCGATCGAGTTCTTCCGCCAGGCCGTCGACCTGGACCCCGGAAACGCCCTGGCGTACGCGGGGCTCTCCCGGGCCTACATGGCGCAGTCGTCGTGGGGGTGGGGCTCCGCCGGCGAGGCGGGCTTCACGCGAGCGAGGATGGCGGCGCAGCGCGCGCTCAGACTGGAGCCGAATCTCTCGGAGGGGCATGTCGCGCTCGGCTGGGTGAGCCTCTGGCACGACTGGAATTGGAGCGTGGCCGATTCTTCGTATCGGAGCGCCCTCCGGCTCGCGCCGGGAAACGCGGACGTCGTTCACGCCGTGGCCGGCGCCCTCGCCTCCCTGGGGAGCCTGAACGAGGCACTCGCGCTCGACCGGCGCGCCGCCGAACTCGACCCGCTGAGCGTGTCCGCCCTGCGAAACTGGGCGGGCCACGCCTACCAGGCCGGCCGTTTGCAGGAGGCCGAGAGCCTTCTACGGAAGGCACTGGAGCTCGACCCCAAGAAGGGACTGCTCCCGTATGGACTCGGACTCGTCCTCGTGGGGCAGGAACGCGCGACGGAGGCGCGGGCCATGTTCGAGAAGGTGCCCGTCCCCTACTTCCGCCTCCACGGGCTCGCGCTTGCCTGGCATCTGGAGGGTCGACGAGACTCTTCGGATGCCGCGCTCCGGGAGTTGGTCCGAAAGCACACGCGCGACGCCCTCTTCCAGATCGCGAGCGCGCACGCGTTCCGTGGCGAGAAGGATCTCGCGTTCGACTGGTTGGAGCGGGCCTACGCCGGCAGGGATCCGGGGCTCGCCGAAGTGCGGGTCGAGCCGCTCTTCCGCTCCCTGCACGGCGATCCGCGCTGGGCGGCCTTCTTGAAGGAGATGGGGTTCGGCGAGTGAGGGCCCGCCGCCGTTCCGCGCCGCGCTAGGCGAGCACGCCGTCGAGCGCGGTCGTGAGCTGGCCCTTTGGCACGGCGCCGACGATCGTCTGCACGACTTTTCCGCCCTTGAAGATGTAGAGCGTCGGGATGCTTCGGATGTCGTATTTCGTCGCGATGCGGACGTTGTTGTCGACGTCCACCTTCGCCACCTTCACCTTGCCCTCGTAGAGCTTCGCCACTTCTTCCACGACGGGGGCGATCATTCGGCAGGGGCCGCACCAGGTCGCCCAGAAGTCGACGAGCACCGGGACTTGCGACTGCAGCACCTCGGCGTCGAACGTGCTGTCGGTTACTTCGAGAACAGCCTGAGACATGAGTCGGAGCTCCTTCGCAAGTAGTTGCAACGGTATCGGTTATCGGCGCGCCCCTTCGCGCTGTGGGATGAAGGTACCTATTTAGACGCCCCGCGGCAAGGCGAGATTCCGGCCCGCGTTGACACCCCCACCCGTGGTTCCTAGACTCAACGCTCTTGGCCCGGAAATGGTTCCGGCCGCTCTCTTCCTCGAAACGCGGGAGCCTGCTTGATCGAAGTCCAGGGTTTGCGAAAGACGTTTCACGATCGGAAGAAGGGAGACGTCGCCGCCGTGAAGGACGTCTCTTTCACCTGCCGCCCCGGCCAGGTCTTCGGACTCCTCGGACGGAACGG
>DASTSZ010000188.1:0-4914 GCA_035760425.1 Candidatus Eiseniibacteriota bacterium
TCGTCGTTCAGCATGATGATCGCGTCGCCCACCTGGATCTCGGCGTGCATGATCTTTCCGTCGGGGCCGAGCATGCGCGCGCGCTCCGAGGCGCCGAGCGCCTGCTTGTAGAACTCGATCGCCTTCGCGGCGTCGTGGAGCGTGATCGACGAGGTGACGGTGGTATAGCCCTCTGGAATCGGTTTCACGTTTGCCATGGCTCAACGGTCTCCGTGGATCGGGTTGCGGGTGTCGTAGCGGCCTGCGCGGGGACGGCGGCTACTAGTATGCCCCCCGCCCGGGGGGGCGATGCCATGAAAGAAGTGTGGCGGGTCATTTCGGCGCCGGCACCGACCCGGCGTAGAACGGGGTGCAGGGCCCGAGAGGGAGGAGGTCCTTCGCGCCCGTGACGACCTTGCGCGCGGGGCCGAGCAGCGCCGAGAGAATGCTCGGCTTCGTCAACTCCGGCGCCTGGAACGTGCCGCGCAACTCCTGCCTCACTTTCGCACAGCCATCTTCGTCGACGACCGCCACCGTCACGCTGTCGAAACGCTGCTCCACGAAGTCGACCCTGCCGGTGAGCGCCATACGGTTCTTCTCCGTCGCCATCGCCACGTCGTTCGCGTGCAACGCGCCGCCTTCGACCGTCCAGGACGACATGATCGTGCGAATCCTGGTCCCGCCGTCCGAGCGTTTGACGAGGCGCGCGAAGTCGTACCCCTTGGTGACCGCCATCCCGAGCGGACCGGCGAAGAAGAAGGACCCCACATCGAGGAGATTGAAGCTCTGGCTCGACTCGAACTTGGAGAGTTCGTGATCGAGATTCTGGCCCCGCAGGAGGAGTTCCCGGCCGGAGAGCACGACCTCGCCGTTCATGCTCCGCTTCCACTCGGCCGGCGTCCGCCCGGTCCACGCGAGCGTTCCCGCGAAGTCCATGGCTCCCGTCGCGATCGTGTCGGCGGACAGCACCCGGAGGCACTGGTCGATATCGAAGCGCGAGAGCGTGTAGCGCGTCCGAAATCGGGGGATCGAGTCGGTCAAATCGGCGCGAAGCGACGCCGACCCTTCACCGCCGAAGACGCGCATGGCGACGGGATCGAGATCGAGCACGCCCCGCCGAGCGTTGGCGCGGAAACTCATGTCCGTGACCGCGAGGGTCTCCGATCGAATCGACTTCAAGCTCACGTCGCCCCGAAAGGAGGCTCGTGAGAGAGCGCTCGGCCCGCCGGCGAATAGATCTCTAAGATCGCGGATCTTCGCGTTCACCCCGGTCGCCACCACGGCCCCGGTGGTCGATTCGTCCACGTACCGGACCGCGCCGTCGCGAATCGTGAGCCGCGCCCGGTCGAAGACTGTCCGCGAGCCTCTTGGTTTCGCGCGGCGGCTCCAATTGAGCGCCCCCGCGCGATCTCGGGTGAGCAGGATCTTCGGGCGGGAGAGTTCAATGCGGCGGACGTGGCGCTTGCCGAACAGCAGCGGGAGGACCGCGACGGCCGCCTCCGCTCGATCGGCGCTCAGGACCTCCGCACCGCTCGCGTCGGTCACATGCAGATCACGCATGACGAGGAGGAGATCGCCATTGAATGCGAACGCGAGCGGGCCGCCGACTCGGATCTGAAGGCCGAGGGGGTCGGACGCGGCCGCTTCGAACCGCGCCTTGTAGGCGTCGGCGTCGACGAGCACGCGTGAGCCGAAGAGCGCGACGGCGACGATCACCGCGAGCGCGCAGGCCGCGATGGCCACGCGCCGATTCATTCGCTTCATCCGTTGATCCGATCGATGGCCCCCCACGAGTCGTGAGCCACGTTCGCTGGTCAGGAGGGCCAGTACTGCATTCCACGTGCCAACGTCGGGGGCCCGTGCGGCGGCGGAAGGAAGGTCCATTCTCCCTTGTGATTGATGGCCCCGACCTCGTGGTGCCGGGCCGATCGAATCGGGGAGCCATCTACAATGGCTGTACGCCACGGGGCATTTCTGGCCGGTCACGTTCCGGCGCTCTCGGACCCCTCGCGAACCGCCGCATGCCGATTGCCCGACTTGAACGGAACGGTTCGACGCCAGGCGAACCTGCAAACGCTCGCCGGATCGCCGGAAGTCCCGTCGCGGCAATGCGAATTCGGGGCTTCGGCCATGCCGCTGCGCCGATCCCCCCCTGGTGGCATGCGACTTGCCCCTAATATTCGCAGGGTCGTCCCGCGCGGCACCCGACGCGCCGGCGCTTCCGGGGGAGCCACCACCGACATTCACCGAGCCACGAGCGCCAGCCTGGTGCGGTACGCGCGTTTGTGGCAGCATGAGCCGCTCGTCGCGCGGAAGGGAAGGGAGACGGATCTCCTTTCGCCCCGGCCGCGCGAATCGAAGAAGGGGGCGCGAACTCCATGCGCATCGTTCGAATCACACGACTCGGTTTCTTGGCGTTCGCCCTCCTGTGGGGCGCCGCGCCGAGGCCCGTACTCGCGCTTCCGGTTTCCTTCGAACTCACCTCCTCCGTGGGCGGCGTCGATCTGCCGTTCACGGTGGGTCAAGCGTTCCGCCAGGGCGACGTGCCTTCGGGCAGCAACCTCGCATCGAGTTTCGGCACGCTCCAAGTCGTCGCGAAGAATCGCTGGCCCGACGGATCGCTCAAATTCGCCATCGTCTCGGGCCGAACGACGCTTGTCGCGAACGTGCCGGGCGTGATTTCGCTCGGCATCGGAAGCCCGACCGGCGGCGCGGCGCTCACCACGACGAATCTCCGCGCTACCGGCGTCACCGCCGCGATCGGCGCGGGCACGTTCGGCTCGGTCTCCTGGACGGGCGCGGACTTCGACTCGCCCTTCCTCACCTGGGTGAGCGGGCCCGAGATGAGCTCCTGGATCTACCGCAAGCCGATCGGCAGCGACCCGCATCTCGTGGGCTGGCTCGAGGTGAAGCTCTACGCGGGCGGCGCGGTGGAAGTGCTGCCGTGGGTCGAGAACGGGTACCTTCGCGTCGCCGGTCCAACCGACAAGAACGCGACCTACACGTTCTCGCTGGGCGGGACGCAGCGCTTCTCGCAGAGCGTCGATCTCCTGAACCATCAGCGCATGGTCCTCGCGAGCGGTTCGACGCTCACGCACTGGCTCGGGACCGATCCGCGCATCGTGCCGCGTCACGACGTGGCCGCGCTCGAGGCGAGCCGCCTGGTTCCCGCCTACGCCGGCGTCACCTCGAGCACGAGCACGCTCTGGGGCCGCATCACGCAGACCTACACGCCCCTCGCGCAGTCGGACTATCCGACCTCCATGGGCGCGACGGGCTATCACGGCTCCATCGGCCCGATTCCCGAATGGGACGTCGCCTATCTCACGAGCCAGGCCGATCCGCGGGCGTACCGCGGCGTGATCGTCAACGGTTACTGCGCCGGGCGCTATGGTCTTCACTTCCGCGACGAGACGACGAACCGTCCGCCGCGCTTCTCGTCCTATCCGAACCTCGTCCTCCACGCGAGCAGCGGCGTCGCCGACATCGGCGCGAGTTCGACCGGCTCCTACACGCCGGCCGCGACGGGCGCGACCCCCCCCGCGTGGAAGACGTCGCACCACCCCTCCGTGGGTTTCATGGCGTATCTCCTGACCGGCTCCTTCTACTTCATGGAGGAGATCGAATTCTCGGCCACCATCGGATACCTGAAGCAGAACGACGGCGGGCCGTACGCGAATCGGGGCGGCTCGAAGGGAATTCTGCGGAGCGACGCGGGCGCGAACACGACCCGCGGCGCCGCGTGGTCGCTTCGCACCCTCATTCAGGCTGCGGCCATCACGCCGGACGGGGATCCGCTTCAGGCGGAGTACGCCACCAGTTTCGAAGAGAACGTGAACTACTACCACGGGCTCCTCATCGCGACGTCGAACAACAACCCGCAGGGCGTCTGCCCGCCCTACACCGACTACACGACCGGCGCGCCCCCCTTCATGCACTCGATCTGGATGGAGGATTTCCTCACGTTCGCCTTCGGGTACGGGAAGGACCTCGTCTCGCTCTCAGGGACGGGCTCGACGAAGCTCGACGCGTTCCTCGCGTGGAAGTATCAGAGCGTCGTCGGCCGCTTCGGCGGCGGCGGATCGAACGAGTACTGCTACCGGGACGCCGCGGTCTACACGATGGCGGTCTCCCCGAACGACGCGACCAACTTCGACGGAGCCGACCCGCCGGGTTCGTGGTACTCGACGTGGGGCGAGATCTACCTCGCGACGCTCGGACACGCGAACGACTGCAACTCCGGAACCACCCTCCGCGGTTCGTCGGGCGCGAGCCCGGCCACGTTCGACGGTTACTGGGGCAACCTCCGCCCCGCGCTCTCCTACGCCGTCGATCACGGCGCCGCGGGCGCTTCGGCGGCGTACTCGCGATTGACCGGCGCGTCCAACTACGCGACCGGCGCGGCGACGTTGAACGACGTGCCCGTCTGGGGTGTGAAGCCGCGGACGACCGGTTCGCCCTCGGGGGACACCACGCCGCCGAATCCTCCCTCGAATTTGCAGGCGCGCTAACCCTCGACGGCCGTACACTTCCCGCGGTCAGACTCGACGCCGGTCCGCTGACCTTCGGGGGTTGCCTGCCATGCTTCGCCCTTCCAATCGTCGCTTCCGCTCGACGGGGCCGACTCGGGTTGCCGTCGCCGTCGCGGTCGCGGTGGCCGCCCACTTCGCGGTGGCCACGTCGGGCCTCGCCGCCAAGCCCGCCAAGCCGACTCACTCACCCTCCGCTCCGCCGCGCGCGCGCGTGGAAGTGGTCGTCGACAGCGCCTTCGGGCTCCGCGTCGAAGATCCCTATCGCTGGATGGAGAAGCCCGACAATCCGGAGTTCCTCGCTTGGATCCGCGCGCAGGGGGAATACGCGCGGGATCAGCTCGACGCCATTCCGGGCCGCGCCGCAATCGCCGCGCGCCTGACCGAGCTGTCCCACGGGGCGCAG
>DASTSZ010000189.1:0-6068 GCA_035760425.1 Candidatus Eiseniibacteriota bacterium
TCCCTCGCCCCTTCCTCTCGTGGACGAAGCCCTCCTGAGTCGACTGGCGCGAGCCGTCGACGCCACGCTCCTTACCGCTTGGGCCACGCCCGGTGAAGTCGAACGGGTGGCCGAGGAGGCGTGCCGGTTCCGCGTCGCCGCCGTCTGCGTGCTGCCGTATCACGCACGCCGCGTCGCGGGCGTCGTCGCCGGAAGCGGCGTGGCCGTCGCCGCCGCGATCGCCTTTCCCTCCGGAAGCGCCCCGCCCGCCGTGAAGGCGGCCGAAGCCGCGGCCGCGCGGGAGGAGGGCGCCGGCGAACTCGATCTCGTCGTGAATCTCGGCGCGATCCGGGCCGGCGAGTGGGATGTCCTGGCCGCCGAAGTGCGCGCCGTTCGCGCGGCGGCGCCCGGCTGTCTCACCAAGTGGATCGTCGAGCAGGACGCGCTCACGGAGGCGGAACTCCGCCGCGCGGTCGCCGTCATCGCCGACTCGGGCGGCGACTACGTGAAGAACGCGACCGGCTACGGCCCGGGCGGCGCGTCGGTCGAGGGCATCCGGCTGCTCCGCTCGCTGGCGGGCACGATGGGCGTGAAGGCGGCGGGCGGCATTCGCCGGCGCGATCTCGCGCTCGCGCTCCTCGACGCCGGCGCCGACCGGATCGGCACGAGCGCGACGGCCGCGCTCCTGGCCCCCTCTGCGGCGGCCGCATCGACGGCGCCGCCGTCGACTGTGGCCGCACCGGCCGTGCCGGGACCCGCCGGAACCTCCCGCTACTAGCATGCGCGAGATCATCCGCACGAAGCGCGACGGCGGGACGCTGAGCGTCGAACAGATCGAGCGCTGGATCGCCGGCGTGACCGACGGCCGCGTCCCCGACTACCAATCGTCCGCGCTCCTCATGGCGATCGTCTGGCGCGGGCTCACGCGCGAGGAGGAGCTCGCGCTCGCGCGCGCGATGCTCCGCTCCGGGCGCGTCCTCGCGTGGAAGGATCTGGGCCGGCCCACCGTCGACAAGCACTCGACCGGCGGCATCGGCGACAAGATCTCGATCGCGCTCGCCCCCTGGGTCGCCGCGTGCGGCGCCGCGGTGCCGATGATCTCCGGGCGCGGGCTCGGCCACACCGGCGGCACGCTCGACAAACTGGAGGCGATCCCGGGATTTCGAACGAGGCTCGACGCGGCCGCCTTCGAGGCGCAACTGCGGGCCCTCGGCGTCGTCATGGCGGGGCCGTCCGCGGACCTCGCGCCGGCGGACGGCGCGCTCTACGCGCTTCGCGACGTCACCGCCACGGTCGAGTCGATTCCGCTCATCGTGGCGAGCATCCTCAGCAAGAAGGTCGCGTCGGGGACCGAATCGCTCGTCTTCGACGTGAAGTGCGGCGGCGGCGCGTTCCTGCCGGGGCTCGAGAACGCGCGCGCGCTGGCGCGGGAGTTGGTGGCGGTGGCGGCGCTCCTCGGGCCGCGCGCCTCGGCGTTGATCACGCGCATGGACGAGCCGATCGGCGAGGCGATCGGCAACGCGAACGAGACGGCGGAGGCCTTCACGCTCCTTGGCGGCGAGGGGCCCGCCGACACGATGGAACTGACGCGCGCGCTCGCCGTGGCGATGCTCCTGCGCGCCGGCGTCGAACGCGACGCGGCCGCCGCCGGCGCCCGGCTCGACGCGGCGCTTCGCTCGGGGGACGCCCTTCGGCGCGCCGAGGCGATGGTCGAGGCGCAGGGCGGCGACCCGCGGGTCGTGGCCGATCCCGCGCGGCTGCCTCGCGCCGCGGCCGAGACGCCCGTGCTCGCGCCGCGCGGCGGATTCGTGGCGGGATGGGACGCCCGCGCGCTCGGCGAGACGCTGGTCGACCTCGGCGGCGGCCGGCGCCGGAAGGAGGACGCCGTCGATCCCTCCGTCGGCATCCGGCTCCTTCGCAAGTCGGGTGCGCGCGTCTCGGCCGGGGAGACGGTGGCCCTCGTCGCGACGCGGGCGGGGGACGAGGGGGCGCGCGATCGCGTGGCGCGGGCGCTCACGATCGCCGATGCGCCGCCCGCCGCGCTCCCCATCGTGATCGAGGAGGTGAATCCATGACCGCACCCCGGATCGAGGTCCATCCGGTCACGCCCGATCGTTGGGACGATCTCGAGGCCCTCTTCGGGCCGCGCGGCGCCTGCGCCGGCTGCTGGTGCATGTTCTTTCGCCTGCCGCGCGCGGCCTTCTCGAAAGGGAAGGGCGCGGGGAACCGCCGCGCGCTCCGGGCGCTCGTGAAGAAGGGAGAGGAGCCGGGGCTTCTCGCCTACGCCGACGGCGCGCCGGTCGGGTGGTGCTCCTACGCGCCGCGCGAATATTTCCCCGCGCTCGAGCGGTCACGCGTGCTCGCGCCCGTCGACGACAAACCGGTCTGGTCGGTGACCTGCTTCTTCATCGCGCGGGGATGGCGGCGGAAGGGCGTCACGGTCGCGCTCCTTCGAGCGGCGGCGGCGCGGGCGGCGGAACGGGGCGCGCGAATGCTCGAAGGCTATCCGATCGACCCGAAGAAGGGGACGCAGGCGGTCGACACGTTCGCCTGGACGGGGATCGCGGGGGGATTCGAGAAGGCGGGGTTCAAAGAAGCGGCGCGCCGCTCGGCGACGCGCCCGATCATGCGGCGCCGGCTCCGGGCGCCGAAGTAGTCATCGTCTTCGCTCGCGGCCCGGCCGCACGGCGCGGACGCCGCCACCGCCACCGCCGCTAGAGTCGAATCTTCTCCTCCGGTTGCGCCTCGCTGTCGTGGCGCTGGAACGCGCCCGGATCGGTGGGCGGCCGCTCGGCGCCGAGATGCACGTTGCAGGCCCCCGTCGGCTCGCTCCCCTCGCGGAACAGCTCGACTTCCGTCTCCGGACAGCCGGGATTGGCGAGAAGTCCCGTCTGGGCGCAGATCGTGCGGCTCACCACCCCGCTCGGCACCGGGAAGTCGACCGGCGGCTTGCCCTTCGTCGCCGACGCCACCATGTCGACCCAGATCGGCAGCGCCGCGGCGGCGCCCGTCATGTTCGGCCCGATCTTCCGCTTCCGATCGAAGCCGACCCAGACGCCGGCCGCGAGGTCGGGCGTGTAGCCGATGAACCAGGCGTCGGTGTAGTCGTCCGTCGTTCCGGTCTTGCCGGCCGCGGGCACCGTGAGGCCGAGCGCGCGCGAGGAGGCGGCCGTGCCGTTCTCGAGGACGCTCTCCAGCATGCTCGTCATCGTGAGCGCGGTCTCGGGGCTCAACGCCTCCTCCGCCGTGACGCGCGCCTGCTCGAGCACCTTCCCGTTCTTGTCCTCCACCTTCAGCACGTAGACGGGCGTGGTGCGAACGCCCTGGTTCGCGAAGACGCCGTACGCCGACGTGAGTTCGAGCAGATTCACTTCCGACGTGCCGAGCGAGAGCGAGAGGTCGCCGACCATGCGGCTCCGGATGCCGAGCCGCCGCGCGTAGGCCGAGACCACCGGCGTCCCGAGCTTTTGCAGGAGTTTCGCCGCGGGCACGTTCAGCGACTGCGCGAGCGCCTGGCGGAGCGTCACCGGCCCGCGGAATTTGTGGTCGTAGTTCTGCGGCGCCCACTCGAGCCCGTTGCCGGCGCGGAAGGAGACCGGCGTGTCGAGGATCATCTCGGTCGGCGTGTAGCCGTTGTCCATGGCGGCCGCGTAGATGAACGGCTTGAACGCCGACCCCGGCTGCCGCGCCGCCTGCACCGCGCGATTGAAGTTCGACTCGTTGAAGTCGCGGCCGCCCACGAGCGCCAGGAGGTGTCCGGTCTTCGGGTCGAGCATCACGGCCGCCGCCTGGAGATATTCGGTCTGCGGACGCTCGCGCGAGCCGCTCTTCGCCGCCTCGGCCAGGATGGTCGCGCGCGTCTTCTTGTATTGGTTTCGGACCTCGAGCGCCTGGATGCGCTTCTCGAGCGCCTCCTCGGTGGCGTGCTGAAGGTCGATGTCGATCGTCGTGTAGACCCGCAGGCCGCCTTCGTAGAGCTGGTTCGAGCCGTAGCGCTCGTCGAGGTACTGGCGAACCATCTCCATGAAGTAGGGGGCCTGGCGCGAGTCGTAGCGCGTCTTCGTGACGCCGAGCGGCGCCTCGCTCGCCGCCTCGTACTGGGCGCGGGAGATCCGCTTGTTGTCGAGCATGGAGGCGAGCACGAGATTCCGCCGCTTGAGCGCCCGCTCCGGCTCGCGGCGCGGGGAGTAGTCGCGCGGATTCCGCGGCAGGCCGGCGATGAGCGCGCACTCCGGAAGCGTGAGGTCCCCGACCATCTTCCCGAAGAAGACCTTGGCCGCGGCGTCGAGGCCGTAGGCGCCTTCGCCGAAGTAGATCTGGTTCAGGTACATCTCGAGGATCTCGTCCTTCGTGTAGGTCTGCTCGATGCGGACCGCGAGGACGGCTTCCTTGATCTTTCGCGTGAAGGTCTTCTCGTGCGTGAGGAAGAGGTTTCGCGCCAGCTGCTGCGTGATGGTGCTGCCGCCCTGCTCGGCGCGGCCGGCCGCGATGTCGTTCGCGAGCGCCCCGAGGAGCCGGATCGGATCGATGCCCCAGTGGCTGTAGAAGCGGCGATCCTCGATGGAGAGGATGGCGTCGACCATCGTCTTGGGAATCTGGCGAAGGGGAATGATGTTCCGGTTCTCTTTGTAGAACTCGTGCACCATCTTGCCCTTGATGTCGTAGACGATCGTCTTGACCGGGGGCGCGATGGTCTGAAGGCTGGAGGGCGAGGGGAGATCCTTCTGCAGCCAACTCGCGACGCCCACGCTGACGCCGACCGCCCCGCAGAGGAGGACGATCAGGATCGCCGCCGTGACTTGAAGCATCCGTTGCCAGCGCGCGCTCACGCGACTTCCTTTGCCACGGGAGAAAACGGGTTGCGAGAAGGAATCGCGCCAACGCTAGGGAAGGCGCGGGGGACGGTCAAGGACCAATTCCCCCCGCGGCGCCCGGCGCGCTTCCGCCGCCGCGTCCGACCTGCTAGAGTTCGCGCCCAATGACCGACGCCCGACACCGCGCCGAGCTCGAGCGCCAGCTGGCCGTGATCCGCACGGGGACGGAGGAGATCCTTCCCGAGGCGGAGTTCGTGCGCAAACTCGAGCGCTCCATCGCGACGGGCGCGCCGCTGCGCGTGAAGCAGGGATTCGATCCCACGGCGCCCGACATTCATCTCGGTCATACGATCGGCCTCCGGAAGTTGCGCGCGTTCCAAGATCTGGGCCACCAGGTCGTGCTGATCGTCGGTTCCTACACCGCGCTGGTGGGCGATCCCAGCGGGCGCTCGGCGACGCGCCCCCGACTGACGGAGGCGGAAGTCCGCGCCAACGCCCAGACCTACCTCGACCAGTTCTTCAAGGTCGTCGACCGCGAGCGCACCGAGGTGCGCTGGAACGGCGAGTGGTTCGCCGAGATGAAGTTCACCGACATCCTCCATCTCGCCGCGCAATTCACCGTCGCGCGGATGCTGGAACGGGACGACTTCGAGAAGCGCTACCGCGCCGGCGAGCCGATCAGCGTCCATGAGTTCCTCTATCCGTTGATGCAGGCCTACGACTCCGTCGTGATCCGCTCCGACGTGGAGATCGGCGCCACCGAGCAGAAGTTCAATCTCCTCGCGGGGCGCGACATTCAAGTGGCGTACGGCCAGGAGCCGCAGGCGATCCTCACGCTCCCCGTCCTCGAGGGACTCGACGGCGTGCGGCGCATGAGCAAGAGCCTCGGCAACTACATCGGCGTCGCGGAGCCGCCGACCGAAATCTTCGGCAAGACGATGAGTCTTCCCGACCGCTTGATCGTTCGTTACTTCCGCCTCGCCACGGATGCGACGCCCTCCGAGTGCGAGGAGGCCGAGCGCGCGCTCGCCGACACGAGCGTGAATCCGATGACGTGGAAGAAGGCGCTCGCGCACCGCTTGGTGCGCATGTATCACGGCGCGGCGGACGCCGACCGCGCCCGCGATGAATTCGAGAAGCAATTCTCACGCCGCGAGGTGCCGAGCGAAATGCCCGTCGTCCACGTGGCGCCGGGCAAATTCCGCGCGCGCGACCTCATGATGCGCGCCTTCCCCAATCAGTACACCGGAAGCGCCGCGGGCGCGTTGTTCAAGC
>DASTSZ010000190.1:0-4638 GCA_035760425.1 Candidatus Eiseniibacteriota bacterium
GGCGCCGGGCGCGCCCTTCGCGGCGGCGACGCCTCCGATCGCCTCCGCGATCGCGCGATCGAGTTCGTCCCAGGCGAGATAGACGGTCGTGTCGCCCGGAAGCGGGTCGAGACTCCTCGGCTCGATGCGATGCACGATCCGCCGCGGCGTCCCGCGCGCGGGGATGAGATAGAACCAGCGCCGGGAATCCTTCGCCCGCTCGGGGAGCCGGTCGAGTCCGAGCACGGCCGGGGCGATCGGGTTCGCGCCGTGGAAGTCGTAGAGGAGCCAGCCGTCGATCCCCTCGTCACGCAGCGCCGCTTGGATCGAGGCGACGCGGTCGGCGAGTTCGCGGGCCACGGCGGCGGCGGACGCGGCGCCGGCGGGGGACGCGGCCCTGGAGGCCGGCGGCTCGGTCATCGCCGTTCCCCGTCGCCGTGGAAGCGCCCCGCGATCACCTCGCGAAGCCCCGGCAACCCCTCCCGCGTCGCGGCCGAAACGAAGACCGCGCCCGGATGCTGCGCGCGAAGTCCGAGGAGCGTGATCTCGTCCTCGACGAGATCGACCTTGTTGAAGACGAGGATCCGCGGGCGCTGGAGCGCGCCGAGCTCCTCGAGCACGGTGTTCACCGCGTCGATGTGGGCGTCGGGATCGGGCTCGGAGGCGTCGACGACGTGAAGGAGAAGGTCGGCCTCCGTGACCTCCTCGAGCGTGGCGCGAAACGACGCGACGAGGTGCGCCGGCAGTTTGCGGATGAATCCCACGGTGTCGGTGAGGAGCACCTGCACCTTCCCCTCCGCGGCGATGACGCGCGTCGTCGGATCGAGCGTGGCGAAGAGCTGGTTCTCCACGTAGACCTTCGCCTTGGCGAGCGCGTTGAAGAGGGTCGACTTCCCCGCGTTCGTGTAGCCCACGAGCGAGACCTTGTAACAGTCCTTCCGGCCCTTCCGCTGCACGCGGCGCTCGCGCACCACGCCCTCCAGCTCGCGCTTCAGCCGCGCGAGCCGCTCGCGGATCTTCCGGCGGTCGACTTCCAGCTGGGTTTCGCCGGGTCCGCGCGAGCCGATGCCGCCCGCCTGCTGCCCGAGATGCGACCACATGCGCGTCAGGCGAGGGAGGAGGTACTCGAGTTGCGCGAGTTCGACCTGCAGGCGCGCCTCCCGCGTGCGGGCGCGGCGCGCGAAGATGTCGAGGATGAGCGCGCTTCGGTCGACGACGCGCATCCGGGTCTCCTTCTCCAGATTCCGCTGTTGCCCCGGCGAGAGGTCGTCGTCGAAGAGGAGGAGACCCGCTTTCTCCTCGGCGGCGAGTTCCTGGATCTCTTCGATCTTCCCTTTGCTGAGAAAGGTGGAGGCGCGAATCGCGCCGCGGCGCTGCACCACCTGCCCGCGGACCTGCGCCCCCGCCGTCTCGGCCAGGAGCTTCAGTTCCGCGAGGGTGATCGACGCCTCGCCGCCCCGCGTGGAGCGGCCGGCCAGGATGGCGCGATCGGGCTTCCCCGCGAATTTCGGGGCGTCGGCGGGACCGCCCTCGCCGGGGACCGCGCGGGCTTCGTGGCTAGGACGCGGGTGCGATTTCGAGGTCGTACGGGATCCGGTCCGCGAGGTTCTCAAACGTTCCATCCGGTCGGGCGTAGATGACGTCCTCGAGGCGTACGCCCATGCCGCGGGAGGGATAATAGAGACCCGGCTCGAGCGTGAAGAGCGAGCCCGGTTCGATGCGGTCGGCGTTGTGGGGCGGTCCGCCGAGGTAGGGGCGTTCGTGCACTTCCAGCCCGATGCCGTGGCCGAGGCCGTGCACGTAGCCCTCCTCCGTCCGGTCGTCCTGCCGGATGGTGCGGTGCCCCCGTTTCTCGAAGAAGTCGCAAACGCGGTCCTGGTAAGAGCGGGCGCGCGCCTGCGGCTCGAGCGCGTCGATGACGTCGCGGAGCGAATCGCGGACGCAGGCGTGGATGGCGCGGAGTTCGTCCGACGCGCGGCCGACGCAATAGGTGCGCGTCACGTCGAAGTAGTACCCGCCTCCCGCCTGCACCGGATAGAGGTCGATGGCGATCGAGGCGCCCTCTTCGAGCACGTCGGCGTCGTTGCCGCTGTTGTGCGGCACGGCGGCGTCGCGCCCCTGCGCCACGATGTTGCCGCCCGGCTCCTCGAGTCCGGCCTCGAAGAAGATGCGGCGAATTTCGAGCCGAAGCCGTCCCACCGTCACCCAGCCGTCGGCGTCGCGGAGCCGCTTCCCGTCGAGGCGGCCCTTCGAAATGATCTCCCGAACGCGCGCATAGGCCGCCGCGCAGACGGCGCCGACCTTCCGCACCTCCGCGACCTCGGCTTCGTCCTTCGTGAAACGCGCCTGGAGGAAGAGGTCGGGCTCGCCGTCCTCGATCAGCTCGAGGTCCGGGCGCCGCTCGCGGAGCCGCCGGAGGATGTGGGCGTAGCGGCCGACGGGACCCGTGCCGTCGACGACGATGCGGCCGGTCACGCCGAGATCGCGCAGGAGTTCGTCGAAGAGGCGCGCGTAGGCGGCGTTCGACGAGCCTTCCGCCTCCACGATCTTCTTCCACCCCCGCTCGGCGTGCGTGCTCAGGTCGAACCCGGTCGTCGCCGCGCCGTCCCGCTCCATCGAAGCGTGCACGAGGTGGGCCTTGGCGCCGCGCCGCCAGACGAGGACGCCGGTCGAGAGTTCGGCCCGCGGTCCCGTGAGGAAGCGGAACGTCGGGTTCGGCGTTTCGGTCTTCAGCACGAGCGCGGCATTGCAGCCGCGCTCGGCGAGGAGCGTGTCGATGTCAGCGCGCATGAGGGGCTCCGGATGCGGCGACCGCGCGCCGCGAGTGGGGGGACGTCATGTGCGGAACAGCACCTGTTCGTTCGAGAAGAGCCGCACGGCGATGACGATCATGACGGCCGCGAGCAGGCTGCTCGACCCGATGGCCGCGAACGCGTGCGACGCCTGAACCGTGTCGGTGAGGATCTCCCGCTGCAGCAGCGCCGTGTTGAGGATCGGAATGAAGAACTGCTTCATGGGGATCGACTCCGACTGCGTGAAGGAGCTCAGCCCCAGGAAGACCGACGCCATGTAAACGTACGTCGCGTACGTCTGCCCTTCGCGCATGCTCCGCGCGAAACAGCCGATGGCGACCAGGATGGCGCTCAGGAAGATCGCCGCCGGCAAGAGCGTGAGGAAGAGGAAGAGCATCTTCTCGGGGCTCACCGAGAGTTCCAGCGCCTGGCTCTGCATGGCGGCCACCTTGTTGGCCAGCACGCCGAACGAGAGCCAGAGCCCGAAGATGCCGGTCACCGCGCCGGTGAGGGACGCGGCGAGAACGGCCATCACCTTCCCGAGGACGAGTTCGGCGCGGGTGGCCGCGCTGGCGAGGAGCGTCTCGAGCGTGCTCCGTTCCTTCTCCCCCGTCGTGGCGTCGACGGCGGTCTGCATCGACCCCGCCGCCACCATGAAGATGAGGAGGTACGGGATCATGAGCGCGGCGACGTACCGGCCCAGTTCCTTCTTCGACGAGATGTCTTTTCGTTCCACCGTGAGCGCCGGTGGGGCCGCGGCGTTCGCGCCGCGGCTCTTCGCCCATTCGAGCGTGAGCGCCTGGCGGACTTCGTCGAGGACGGGCTTCAGCCGCTTGGCCGTCTCCGACGACTTGTTGTCGGCGTCCTTGTAGCGGAGCTCCACCTTCACGCTGTCGCCGCGCGCGATCATCCCTTGGAGATCGGGCGGCAGGACGAGGAGCGCCTGCACGTCGGCGGCGTCGAAGCTCGCCGGCTCCTCCTCGAACGGGACGGCCGTGACGCCCTCCACCGCGCCGACCTTCTCGGCCGCGATCGGCAGCTGCGCCGAGCCGACGATGCCGACGCGCACCGCGAAGGTCTTCGCCTCCTCGTCGTTCTTCGACTGGATATAGCCCATGAGCATGATCAGCGCCGGGTAGAGCAGGAACGGAAAGACGAAGATCGCGAAGATCGTCCGGCCGTCGCGCAGCGTGTCGATCAACTCCTTGCGGAACACGGCCATCGTCTTAGCGGTCATCGAGCACTCCCTTCACCGTCTCGACGAAGACGTCCTCGAGGCTTCCCGCGCCGTTGGCGGCGCCGAGGGCCGCGAGCGATCCCTGCTTCATGATGGAGCCCTTTTCGATGATGGCGATCTCGTCGCAGATCCGCTCCGCCTCGGTCATGATGTGCGTCGAGAAGATGACCGTGCGCCCGCGCTTCTTCAAGTCGAGCACGAGCGCGAGGACTTCCCGCGCCCCGAAGACGTCGAGGCCCGAGGTCGGCTCGTCGAAGATGAGGACTTCCGGATCGTGCACGACGACGCGCGCGATGGACAGTCGCTGCTTCATGCCCGTCGACATCTTTCCGACGCGCTTGTCGAGAAGGCCCTCGAGCGCGAACGGCTTCGCCAGCTCGTCGATGCGGCCGGGGATCGACGACGTCTCCATCCCCGCGAGCGTGCCGAAGTAGGTGAGGAGTTCCCGCCCGGTGAGGCGGTCGTAGAGTTTCGTGTCGCCGGAGAGATATCCGATCCGCCGGCGGACCTCCGCCGGCTTCTCCACGATGTCGAATCCCGCGACCTTCGCGGTCCCCGACGTCGGCGAGAGAATCGTGGCGAGCATGCGGAGCGTAGTCGTCTTGCCCGCGCCGTTCCGTCCGAGGAGTC
>DASTSZ010000191.1:0-4297 GCA_035760425.1 Candidatus Eiseniibacteriota bacterium
CCCCGGCACCCGTTCGCCGCCAGCGCTCGCGCACCTCAGGCCCTCGTCCGAGCCGTCGCACCATCAGCTCGCGCGAAGCGCGGCGCCAACTCCCGCCCTAGATGTACCGAGGGGCTCGAAGAAGAAGGGGGCGGAGGGAGTTCGCGAGCGGCGAAGCCGCGACGCATACTCCAGGAGCCCCCTTCTTCTTCGAGCCCCGTCGGCACGAACGAGGTGATACGTCTACGCGTACACCCCGCGCAACTGAATGGCGTCGACCACCCGCTTGATGGCCAGCATGAACGCCGCGACCCGCATGGAGACCTTGTGTTCGTCCGCCATCCGCGAGACGTCGTGGAAGGCGTCGACCATGATCTGCTCGAGGCGCGTATTGACCTCTTCCTCTCTCCAGAAGAGCCCCTGGCGGTCCTGCACCCACTCGAAATAGGAGACGGTGACGCCGCCGCTGTTCGCGAGGATGTCGGGCACGACGAGGATCCCGTTCTTGTTGAGGATCTTGTCGGCCTGCGTGGTGGTCGGACCGTTCGCGCCCTCGGCGATGATGCGCGCGTGGATGCGGGCCGCGTTCGCGTGGGTGATCTGGTTCTCCAGCGCCGCCGGGATGAGCACGTCGCAGGGAATCTCGAGGAGCTTCTTGCCGTCGACCGCCGCGGCGCCGGGGAAGCCGGCGACCGACTTGGTCGCTTGCACATGCTTGAGGAGGGCCGGGATGTCGAGACCCTTCGGGTCGTGGATCCCGCCGCCCACGTCGGAAACGGCGATGATCTTGGCCCCGTCCTTCGCCAGGAGATCCGCGGCCACGGAGCCGACGTTGCCGAAGCCCTGGACGACCACCGTGGCGCCCTTCAGCGGCAACCCGATCTTCTTCGCGGCCTCACGGACGCAGAAGAGAACCCCACGGCCGGTGGCCTCGCGCCGCCCCGCCGAACCGCCGAGCGCGAGCGGCTTCCCGGTCACGACCGACGTCACCGTGTGGCGCGCGTGCATGGAATAGGTGTCCATGATCCACGCCATGGTCTGCTCGTTCGTGTTGACGTCGGGCGCGGGGACGTCCGACTCGGGCCCGAAGACGTCGATCAGATCGGCGGTGTAGCGCCGCGTGAGCCGCTCGAGCTCCTTCGCCGACATCTTCGGGGGATCGCAGATGATCCCGCCCTTGCCGCCGCCGAAGGGGATGCCGACGACCGCGCACTTCCAGGTCATCCAGGCCGCGAGCGCCATCACTTCTTCGAGCGTGACGTCGGGATGGTAGCGAATGCCGCCCTTGGCGGGTCCGCGGATGATGGAATGCTGGACGCGGTAGCCGGTGAAGAGCCGGATGGAGCCGTCGTCCATGTGCACCGGAAGCTTCACGATCGTGACGCGCCGCGGCTCCTTGATGATCTGTAGGAGCCCCTGGTCGAGCTTCAGCCTCGCCGCCGCCTCCTCGAACTGCAGCCTCGCGTTTTCGAGGGGATCGAGTTCCTTCTGAATCGACGAGCCCATGTCCATTCCGGTGTGGTCTTGCGTGGTATCCATCAACGGTCCTTATGCCTCTCGCGAACGGGTTGCCGGCGCCGGCCGAGCCTCGCCGGGCACTGTAAGTGATGAAAAGACTTCATTTTTAGGCCTCAGGTAGTGTAGAGAAGTCAAAGGGAGCGATCAAGCATGTACTACTTCTACTGGCTGCCGATCGGCACGGATGCCCGCGTTCCGCGGACCCCCTGGGTCACGTGGTCGCTGGTGGCCGCCAACGTCTTTGTTTTCGCGGCGATACACCTGACGCCGGGGGCGGTCGCGGCGTCCTACGGATGGGCTTTCAAGGCCGCGCACCCGACCATCGGCACCGCGCTCGCCTCGCTCTTCCTCCACGCCGACCCGCTCCATCTCCTCGGGAACATGCTCTTCCTGGCGGTCTTCGGCCCGGCGCTCGAGTCGAGGATCGGCCCGCTTCGATTCATCATCTGCTTCCTGGCCTGCGGCTGGCTCTCGAACCTGGCCCAAGCCGCCGCGATCCTCCAGCGCATCCCCGAACTCGCCTCCGCCCCGATCGTCGGCGCCTCCGGCGCGATCTCGGGACTCATGGGCCTCTTCCTCGTCCGCCTCTACTTCGCCCGACTCCGGTTCGCGTCGATGACGATGCTCCTCCTACACGGCACGGTGCGTCCGACCCGGTTCACGCTCCCGGCGATCGTGGGCATCGCGCTCTGGTTCGGCCTCACGGTGGCGCAGGCGATCGCGGAGGAAGCGCCGGAGACGGCCTACATCGCGCACCTCGGCGGCGCGCTCCTGGGCGCGATCTTCGGCTTCGCCATGGGGCTCGCGTCGGAAGGCCGGCTGGAGCACCACCTGGCGCGCGCGAAGCGGCAGTCGGAGAAGGGGGAGTGGTTCGCGGCGCTCGGGGAGGTGGAGGCCTACCTCGCCCGCGTGCCCGACGACCCGGCCGTCCTCGCGCAGGCGGCGCGCATTCAGCGGGTCACGCAGCAGGAGGCGCAGGCGGCGGCGCGCTTCCGGGAGGCGATCCGGCTCTGGATCCGCCGCGGCTCGCTGCGCGACGCGTGCGACGGGTACGAGGAGATGAAGCGGCTCTTGGGGGCGGTGACCCTCCCGCCGGCGGAACTCCTCCGCGTGGCGCGCGCCTGCGAGGAACTGGGGCGGTCGGCCGACGCGAGCCGCGCCTACGAGGCCTACGGACGCCGCTATCCCGAGCGGCAGGCGGCGGCGCTGGCCCTCTTGAAGTCGGCCGAGATCGAGCGCCGGCTCCTGAACAACCACGGCCGCGCCCGCTTCATCTACGACGAACTACTCCGCCGCCCCCTCAGCGACAGCACGCGCGTCCTGGTGGAAGAGCGCCGGGCGGCGACGCTCCGCATCATGCAGAAGCAGTCGCCCGCCGCGTAGCCCTCGCGATTCGCACGTCCGACGCCGGCCTTCTACTGCAGACAGTCGAGCTCGGCCAGCTCCTTGTTCCGATTGGCGGGATCGAAGAGGTAGACCCGGAACTGCCGCCCCGACACGTAGGCCGTGCGCGGCACGCAACGGGAGATGAGGTGGTTCTCGAGCGCCGCCTTGCTCTCGCGGAGGACCAGCTCCTTCGGCATGAAGGCGCGGTCGGGCGTCACGAACCAGAGCAGCGAAGTCGTGTCCTCGTTCACGTTGTAGACGGCGCGCAGGTCGTAGATCCCGCTCCCGTCCGTGATCGCGCTCCCGAGGAGTTCGCCGTCGTCGAACAGCTGGACGAGGACGTTCGGGACGGGTCGATCGTTGATGTCGAGCACGGTCCCCTCGAAGACGGAAATCGGGCGCGAGATGCCGAGGGACTGGAACTCGGGCGGCGATCCGGCTCGATTGTTGTCGAGGGGCGGGGTCGGGTCGATGCTCGATCCGGAGCCGGTCGGGGGTGCGGCGTCGGCGGGGAGGGCCAGAGTCAGAAAAAGGGCTCCGGCCGAGGCGAGACGGGCGAGACTTCTCAAGTTCAACCAGCTCATGGACGATACCTCCCACAGGTCGTCGTCGAGGGTGAACCTCGACACCACGCTACCACCCGTATCTCGGCCTGTCAACGCAGCTTCCGTAGGAGAATCTCGTTGCGCCTCGGGGTACCCTTTGTTACGGTGCCGAGGCTCGTACGCCAGAGCTCGCCGCTCCCGCCCGGGGGTGGCGAAGGGAGTCGCCTACCATGTCGACCCAAGAGCTTCGGGAGGCACGGATGTTTCTCGACCAGTTGATGGGTGTGTTTTCCAACGATGTCGCCATCGACCTCGGGACGGCGAACACCCTGGTTTACCTCCGCGGCAAGGGGATCGTGCTGAACGAGCCCTCCGTCGTGGCCGTGGATCGCACGACGGGCAAGGTGATCGCCGTCGGGCGGGAAGCGAAGAGCATGCTCGGGCGCACGCCCGACGAAATCGTGGCGGTCCGCCCTCTCAAGGACGGCGTCATCGCCGACTTCGAGAAGACCGAGGATCTCCTCCGCGAGTTCATTCAGAAGGCGCTTCGCCGCCGCACCTGGGTCCGCCCCCGCATCATCATCTGCGTGCCCTCCGGCATCACCGAAGTCGAGAAGCGCGCCGTCGAAGAAGCGGCGCGGCGCGCCGGCGCCGCCGCGGCGTTCCTCATCGAGCAGCCCATGGCCGCGGCGATCGGCGCGGGGCTGCCGATCCACGAACCGCTCGGCAACATGGTCGTCGACGTCGGCGGTGGCACGTCGGAGACGGCCGTTATCTCGCTCGGCGGCGTCGTGGCGTTGCAGGCGGTGCGCGTCGGCAGCTTCGACATCGACGCTTCGATCCAGTCCTACGTCCGGCGCGAGTTCGGC
>DASTSZ010000192.1:0-13290 GCA_035760425.1 Candidatus Eiseniibacteriota bacterium
CGCGGCGGCCCCGCGAACGGCGGGCGCCGCGCCATAGCGGGGATTGGCCTTGATTTGGGAGCCGCGCGCGGCCGATACTCGCCCCGCGTTCGCCCCGTCGAAACCTGACCCTCGCTCCGGAGATCGTGTCGTGGAAAAGAGTCCCCTCCGTCTCGGCGTGATCGGCGTCGGGCTCGTCTCCCAGATCAATCACCTCCCGTGCCTCAAGAAGCGTCCCGACGCGCAGGTCGTGGCGATCTGCGACGACGATCCCGAGAAGGCGCGCATGGTCGCGCAGCACTTCGGCATCGGACGCGTCGTGGCCGACTGGGAGGCGCTGCTTCGGGCCGACGACATCGACGCCGTCATCATCGCGACCCCGAACCACCTGCACGCGCCGATGACCCTGGCCGCGCTCGGCTACGGGAAGCACGTCCTCTGCGAGAAGCCGCCGGCTCGAAACGCCGCCGAGGCGACGCAGATGGCGGACGCGGCGAAGAAGGCGGGGAAGATTCTCTTCTACGCGATGAACAACCGCTTCCGGAGCGACGTGCAGGTGCTGCGCGCCTACATGGAGCGGAAGGAGTTCGGGAAGATCTTCTACGCGAAGACCGGCTGGCTCCGGCGCCGGAGCGATCGGCGCGGGCCCTCCTGGTATCAGAACAAGCGGAGCGCCGGCGGCGGCGTGCTCATGGACCTCGGCACGCAGATGCTCGATCTCGCGCTCTGGCTCATGGGGAATCCCAAGGTCGCGTCGGTCACCGCCACGAAGTACGCGAACGATCCGCGGCAGGAGGTCGAGGACACGCTGGCCGCGCTCCTCGTCTTCGAGAGCGGCGCGTCGCTCTCGCTCGAGGTGTCGTGGGCGCTCCTCCTCGAGAAGAACTTTCCCTACCTGAATCTCTTCGGCACGCACGGCGCCGCGCTCCTGAATCCCTTCCGCATCCACAAGGAACTGAACGGGAATCTCCTGAACGTCACGCCGGCCCTCGATACGAAGAACGTCTACAAGGCCTCGTACGAGGCCGAACTCGACCACTTCATCCGCTGCCTCACGCTCGGCGAGAAGCCGATCGTCACGCCGGAGGACGGCGTCTCGCTCATGAAGGTCATCGACGCGATCTACCAGTCGGCCGACGCGCGTCGCGAGGTCCGCCTCGATTAGTCCGGGCCGCGGGCTCGTTCTGGCGGCCGCCTCCGGGATTCTCATCAGCCTGTCGTTCCCGACGATCGGCGCGTGGCCGCTCGTCTTCGTCGCGCTCGTTCCGCTCCTGCTCGTGATCCACGACGGCTCCCCCGCGCCCGGCGCGCACGGGGCGGCCGGCCGCGCGTCCCGCTGGGCCCCCTGGCTTACCGGCATCGTCGCCGCGATCCTCGTCTTCCACTGGATCACGCGCATCCCGACACACGCCATGACGCAGCCGTGGCTCATCTGGCCGGCGCTCCTCTTCCTGGGGCTCTACGTCGGGCTCTACACGGCCTTCTTCGGGTGGATCGTCCGTGTCGTTCGCCGGCGCCTCGGCGTCTCGGTCTTCCTCGTCGCGCCGGTCGCATGGAGCGCGGCCGAGTGGCTGAAGTCGGCGGGAGAGCTCGGCTGTCCCTGGGGCAATCTCGGGACCGTCCTGGCGGGGCAGCCGGCGTGGGTGCAGTGGGCGTCGGTCGTCGGGACGCAGGGGCTCACGCTCTGGATCGTGACGGTGAACGCGCTCGTGGCCGCGGCGCTCGTGAAGTTCGTCGGACGCCGGTGGGTGGAGGGCGTGCTCCGGCTCGCGCTCGGCGTCGCGATCCTCGCGCTGCCGCCGCTCTGGGGCGCGGACCGCCTGCGCGACGCCGATCGCGTCGCCGCGGCGTCGCCCGGGCTCGCCGAGCCGATCGGGCGCGTGGCGCTCGTCCAGCCGAACATCCCGAGCGACCAGAAATGGAACCCGGCGCATCAGGACAGCGTGGTCAACGTGCTCTACCGCATGACCCAGGAGGCCGTCGACGCCGCGGCCGCCGCCGACTCGAGCGGCCTCGATCTCGTCGTCTGGCCCGAGACGGCGCTGCCGTTCTACGTGCGACTGGAGCCGTTGAAGCTGCGCCGCCTGCTCGACACGGCGAAGGCCATCAAGACGCCGATCCTGGCGGGCTATCCCGACGCGCGGCTCAGTTCCTCCGGCGACGTGACGACTCACAACGCCTCGGGCCTCGTGCTGCGCACCGGGTCGATCTCGGGGCAGTACGAGAAGATCCACTTGGTCCCATTCGGCGAGCGGATTCCGTTCCAGGGACTCTTCCCGTTCCTCGGCCGCTTCGATCTCGGACAGGCCGAGTGGACGCCGGGGACCGAGCAGATCGTCTTCGGCGGCGCGGGACCCACGTTCGGCGTCATGATCTGTTTCGAGTCGATCTTCCCCGACCACGCGCGGCGGTATCGCCTGGCGGGCGCCCAGTACCTGGTCAACATCACGAACGACGAGTGGTTCGGGAAGTCGGCCGGCCCCGTGCAGCACGCCGATCTCGCGGTCTTGCGGGCGGTGGAGCTGGGGATGGGGATGGTGCGCGCCGCGAACACGGGGATCTCGATGATCGTCGATCCCTACGGGCGCGTGACCTCGAAGACCGAGTTGTTCGTCCCCGCGGTCGTGGTGGGGAACGTGCCGGCGCCCTTGCCGCCGACGCGCTATGCGCAGTGGGGCGATTGGACGACGGTGCTCTCGCTGGTCGTGGTCGTGCTGCTCCTCGCGGCCGCGTGGTTCCGCCCGGTCGGCCGGCGGCCGGAGCCGCTCGCGGTCCTCAAGTCACCGCCGACGTTCCCGGGGTAGGGCCGCGCGACCGATCGCTTCGGAGCGTCCAAACCTCGAAGCGCGCGCCGCGCTACAACCGAATGAAGATCCGCCTCCAGTAGAGCACGCCCGCGATCCCCCACAGCACGCCGAGCGTCGCCAGCGACCGCCAGAGCGGCCCGTAGGCCGACTCGAAGAACGCCCGCCCGAGCACGATCGTCCACCCCTTCATGATCCACCAGTCGACGGTGAAGAAGAGGAGGAAGAGGGCGATCGAGTTGACGCCGACGACGACGAGCGGCAACGACCACCCGCGCCGGCCCTTCACGTCGATCACCCAGTAGAAGGCGGCGAGGAACCAGAGCGTCCACGCGGTGCTGTAGATCGCGAACGAGGGCGTCCAGATCAACTTCACCATCGGACAGAGGGTGCGGCTGAGGATCAGTCCGACGGCGAAGCAGGCCATGCCGGCGCGCACGAGGCCCGCGGTCTTCGCGCCGGGGGTGGCCGGCCCGCGGAGCCACTCGCCCGCGAGCATCCCCGCGAGCACGGTCGACACGCCCGGTACGAAGTTCAACGACGTAAGCCCGAGCGCATGGACGTGGTCGAGATAGTCGGTGGGACTGAGATCGACCATCCATTGGTCCCACGCGGCGCCGAGGTTCGTGTGCATGCGCCAGTGCGCGAAGAGACCCGGCTCGGGCGCGGGGTAGAACAAGAACGCGAGGTAGTACGCGACGAGGATCGCGATCGCGACGCCGAACTGCGTCCGGGGCCCGAAGCGCACGAACGGAAACGCGAGCGCGTAGGTGATCCCGATCTGGACCAGGATGTGCGTCGTCTGGATCGGAACCGGCCAGGGCGACTGGAGCATGACGAGGCGTCGCAGCATCAGGACGCCCGCGAGTCCGAGCGCCACCAGGATGACGCTTCGAACGATCGCGTGACCGTAGATCCGTCCGAGCGAGTCGCCCTTCGCCACGCGCCGCGCGTAGGAGAAGGGGATCGCCACGCCGACCATGAACATGAAGCTCGGCTGGATCAGGTCCCAGAACGTGCAACCTTCCCAGAGCGCGTGGTTGAACTGTTTCGAGAGGAACGCCCAGACGGCGTTTCCGGGGAACCTGGCGGAGATCTCGAGGAACCCGAAGCCGGAGGAGAGCATCGCGAGCATGATGAAGCCGCGGTAGGCGTCGAGACTGCCGAGGCGTTGGCCGGGGGCGGGCTTCGCCTCGGGACGAGGCGGGGAATCCGACGCAACTCGATTCACGCCATCAGTGTACTACCCGCGCGGGCGGCACGCATCGCCCGGGCCCGGCTTGACGGGTCTTCGGAATCCAGGTAGAGTGTCGATCTTAGGTGGGCCAAGGTCTCCATCGGGAGTCTGCGGACCCGCCTCCGACGGCACGGAGGATGCTCAGCGCGGTGCCCGGCTCGCCCGAACGAAACGAATCGACCTCTCATCCGATTTCCGCGCGTCCGCGCCACCCGGCGGCGCTCCTGGCGTTCGCCCTCGCGGCCGGCGCCGGAATCTCCTTCGCCCGGGCCCCGATCCTTCTCGCCGTCACGGCCGTCGTCTTCGCGGCGATGGCGCTGCGATCCGAGGGCAAGCGCCCGCGGGCGGAGCTACCCTTCCTCGGTCTCGCCCTCGTCCTCTTCCTCGCGCATGCGATCCTCGCGCGCTTCGCGCCGGCGGCCACGGTGGCCGCGGCCCTCCTAGCGCTCCGACTCCTCGCGCTCGTCTACCTTACCCGCTGGGCGGTGAAGACCTTCCTGCCCGGCGCGGCGCAGTGGCTCCTCGAGCAGCCGATCCCGACGCGCCCCCGGCCTCTCGCGCTCGCGGTGGAGAGCGCACGACTGTCGACCGCGCTCCTGCCGATCGCGGCGAAGGAGGCCGAGGCGCAGACGCTGGCCCTGCGGGCCCGAGGGATTCGCGCCGGCCGCGGGTTCACGGGGCGCGCGCGATTCACCGCGGCCTGGCTCCTTCCGTTCCTCGGCACGATGCTCCGCGTCGGCGACGCGCTGGCCGACGCGCTCCACGCGCGCGGTTATCGACCGGGCGCACGGCGCGTGGGTCTCGCCCGCGCACCCTGGGCCTGGGCCGATGCCGGCGTCATCCTTCTCGGCGTCGTGATCGCGGGGGCGCTCGTCCGTGGCTTCTGAGCGCCGGGTGGCCACGATTCGCCTCGCCGTCGAATACGACGGCACCGCGTTCCACGGGTGGCAGCGCCAGACGCGCGCCCGCTCCGTGCAGGGGGAGATCGAGTCGGCGCTCGAGCGGATCACCGGCGCGCCGGCGCGCGTGACCGGCGCGGGCCGCACCGACGCGGGTTGTCACGCGGCGGGGCAGGTGGCGAGCGCTACCGTCGAGACGCGCCTCGAACCGTCGCGCCTCCAGGCCGCCCTGAACGCGCATCTGCCGCACGACGTGCGCATCGTGGAGGCGGTGGAGGCGGACGCGGAGTTCCACGCCCGCTTCGACGCGATGCGACGCTCCTATCGCTACCTCATCGTGCCGCCGCCGGCGGCTCTCTCTCGCGCCCGCGCTTGGGTGCGGCCGATGAAATGCGACGCCGACGCGCTCCATCGCGCATCCCAACCGTTGAAGGGGGAGCACGACTTCGTCTCCTTTTCGAAGGCGACGCCCGACGCCGACGCCACGCGATGCCGCGTGACCCACGCGCGCTGGAGCGGGCGCGACGGGCGGCTTCGGTTCGACATCGAGGCCGACCGATTCCTGTACACTATGGTTCGTAAGATCGTCGCGACGGTGGTGCGCGAAGCGGAGTCCGGGCGAGGCGCCGGATCGGTTCGCGCGGTGCTCGAAGCACGCGACCGGAGGGCGGCGGCGCCGCCCGCGCCGGCCCACGGTCTCTACCTCATGCGCGTTCGCTATCCGCGGATCGGTTGGGTTCCGCGTGGGAGGATGAATGTCGTCGGTTAATCCGGTTCCGCGCACGGAACGCGCGGCTTCGCAGTGGTCGGCCGGCACGCTCGTCGCGGGCGTCGTCTTCGGCCTTCTCTTGATCGCGGCGCTCCTGCTCGCGACGCGCGGCTCCCAGAAGGGCGCCGCGCCCGGGTCGCCCCTCTTCGAAGCGTTTCCGGCGGCGGCGCCCGCGCGCCGCGACTCGAGCGAACTCCCCGCGGCCCTGGACGGTTCGCGCCGCACGGCGATCGTGAAGGCGGCGGAGCGCGTCGGTCCCTCGGTCGTCACGCTGAGCGTGATCCAATCGCGCGTCGTTCAGACGGCGCCGCTCGCGCTCGGGGACGAATTCTTCGAGCCCTTCTTCCGGGACATGATTCCGCAGTACCGCTACCGGGAGCAGATCCCGAGCATGGGCTCCGGCTTCATCATCTCCTCGGACGGCTACGTCCTCACGAACGAGCACGTGATCCGTGGCGCCGACCAGATCAAGGCGATCCTCTCCGACGGGCGGACGTTCGCGGGGCGCGTCATCGGCGCGCATCCGCGCTACGACCTCGCGGTCGTGAAGATCGAAGGGAAGAACCTCCCCGTCGCCTCGCTCGGGACGGCGAACGATCTCATGGTCGGCGAGTGGGCCATCGCCATCGGGAATCCGTTCGGCTTCCTCCTGAACGACGTGCAGCCGACGGTGACCGCCGGCGTGATCAGCGCGACCCACCGCGACATCAAATCGCAGACGGACGACGGCGGCATCTACAAGGACATGATTCAGACCGACGCCTCGATCAACCCCGGCAATTCGGGCGGCCCCCTCATCAACGCGAAGGGGGAAGTGATCGGCGTGAACACCTTCATCTTCTCGAAGGGGGGCGGCGGGTCGATCGGCATCGGCTTCGCCATCCCCATCGACGCGGCGAAGCGCGTCGTGGACGAGATCATCAAGTACGGGAAGGTGCGTAACGTCTGGATCGGCGTGCGGACGTGGGAATTGACGCCCTACGTCGCCGAGCGCCTCTCCACGAACGACAAGAACGGCCTCTACATCTCCGTGGTCGAGAAGGGGAGCCCGGCCGACAAGGCGGGCCTGACGGTCGGGGACATCATTCGCAAGGTGAACGGCACGACGATCCGCGACGTCCAGGAGGCCTATCGCGCCATCTTCGGCGCGAACGTCGGCGACACGATCACGCTCACCGTCGACCGGGACACCAAGCAGATCACGTTCCGGCTCCTGCTCGAGGAGGCGCCCGAGTGAGCGCCGCGACCCGAACGACCGAAAGGCCGATCCGATGATCCCGCGCTACAGCCGGCCCGCCATGGCCGCCGTCTTCGACGACGCGGCCCGCTACCAGACGTGGCTCGACGTGGAGATCGCCGTCACCGCCGCCCTCGAGAAGAAGGGCGAGGCGCCGGCCGGAACGGCGGAGCGCATCCGGTCGTCGGCGCGCGTGAACGTGGCGCGCATCGACGAGCTCGAGGAGACCCTTCGCCACGACGTCATCGCCTTCCTGACGCAGGTCGGCGAGACGGTGGGCGCCGACGCGCGCTTCCTCCATCTCGGCATGACGTCGTCGGATCTCGTCGACTCGGCGCTGGCGCTCCAACTGGTCCGCGCGACGAAGCTCCTCCTGGCGGAGGCCGAAGGGCTCCGCGAGACGACGCGGGCGCTCGCGCTCAAGCACAAAGAGACGGTCATGGTCGGCCGCACGCACGGCATCCACGCCGAGCCGATCACGTTCGGGCTGAAGGTGCTCGTCTGGTACGAAGAGCTTGGACGGGCCATCGCCCGCCTCGAAGCCGCTCGCGCGGAGATCGCCGTCGGCAAGCTCTCCGGCGCGGTCGGCACGCTCGCCCACCTGACGCCCGACGTGGAGGAAGAGACGCTCCGCTCGCTGGGCCTCGAGCCGGAACCGGCGGCGACGCAGGTCGTGCAGCGCGACCGCCACGCCGCCCTCCTCTCGGCCATCGCGCTCCTCGGCGCGTCGGTCGAGAAGATGGCGCTCGAGATACGCCACCTCCAGCGGACCGAAGTGCTCGAGGCGGAAGAGCCGTTCCGCGAGGGCCAGAAGGGGTCCTCCGCGATGCCGCACAAGCGGAATCCGGTGAATTGCGAACGGATCTGCGGCCTCGCCCGCCTGCTGCGCGCGAACGCCCACACCGCGACCGAGAACGTGGCGCTCTGGCACGAGCGCGACATCAGCCACTCGAGCGTGGAGCGCGTGATCATCCCCGACTCCTTCCTCGTGGCCGACTTCATCACGTCGCAGATGCGGGAGATCCTGGCGGGGCTCCTCGTCTATCCGGAGAGGATGCGCGCCAACATGGAAAAGACGCGCGGCCTCGTCTACTCGCAGCGCGTGCTCCTCGCCCTCACCACGGCGGGCCTCGCGCGCGAGAAGGCCTACGCGCTCGTGCAGCGGCACGCCATGGACGCCTGGAAGTCGGAGCCCGATCTGAAGACGCGGCTCCTGGGCGACTCCGAAGTCACCAAGACGCTCGACCGCACGTCGCTCGAGCGCTGCTTCGAACCCGATCACTTCATCCGCCACGTCGGCCACATCTTCGATCGCGTCCTAGGAGCCACGCTTGCCGCCCACCGCTGAAGCGCCCGTCCTCCCGTTCGCCGAGTCCGACCCGGCGGCGCTGAAGAAGCTGCTCGCCGCCGAGGGGCTTCGACTCGCGCCGGGCGAGGTTGCGAAGATGCTCGAACTCCTCGGCCGGAATCCGACGCGCGTGGAGGCGACCCTCTTCGACACGATGTGGAGCGAGCACTGCTCCTACAAGAGCAGCCGCCGCGTCCTCAAAGCCTACCTGCCGACGGAGAGCCCCGACGTCATCCTCGGTCCCGGGGAGGACGCCGGCGTGGTCCGCTTCGGCGTGCACGAGGGCGTCGAGTACGCGCTCGTCATCGGGCACGAGAGCCACAACCACCCGTCGCAGGTCGTGCCGGTCGAAGGCGCGGCCACCGGCATCGGCGGCATCGTGCGCGACATCAACTGCATGGGCGCCGAGGTCATCGGCGTCCTCGACGCGCTCCGCTTCGGCGACCCCGAAGGGCCGCGCGCGGCGACCGTGCGCGAGATCGTGCGCGGCGTCGTCGACGGCATCTGGCAGTACGGCGATCCCCTCGGCGTCCCCAATCTCGGCGGCGACGTCTTCTTCAGCGGCCGCTACGACGAGAATTGCCTCGTGAACGTCGTGGCGCTCGGCCTCGTACGGACCGACCAGGTCGTCCGAAGCCGCGTGCCGGAGGCGGCGAAGAACGAACCCTACGTGCTCGTCCTCGTCGGGAAGCCGACCGACGAGTCGGGCTTCGGCGGCGCGTCGTTCGCCTCCGCCATCCTCGACGAGGAGGCGGAGGATCAGCGGGGCCACGTCCAGGTGCCCGATCCCTTCTTGAAGAGAGTCCTCTTCGAGGCGAATCGCGCGGCGCTCGCGTGGCTCCACGGCCAGGGGGCGCCCTTCGGCTTCAAGGACCTCGGCGCGGGCGGCATCGCCTGCGTCTCGTCGGAACTCGCCGCGGCGGGCGGCTTCGGCATGGACGTCGATCTCGACCTCGTGCCGACGCCGGAAGGGGAGTATCCCTCGGAAGTGCTCGCTTGCTCCGAGACGCAGGAGCGCTTCGCCTTCGTCGTTCCCGAGCGGCTCGCGCCGCGCCTCCTGCAGATCTACAACGAGGAGTACGCGCTCCCGCTCGTCTACCATCGCGCGCGCGCCGCCGTCGTCGGCCGCGTGCGGACCGACGGCCGTTACCGCATCCTTCGCGGCGGCCAGACCGTCTGCGACGCGCCGGTGGAGGTCGTGACCGCGGGCATCCAGCACGAGCGCCCGCGCCGCGCGCGCCCCGCGGCGCCGCCCGAGTCGCCGCTTCCGCCCGTGCGCGATCACGATGCGCTCTTCCGGAAACTGATCGCCTCGCCAAATCTCGCCTCGCGCGAGCCGATCGTCCGCTACTACGACACCGAGGTGCAGGGACGCGCGGTCCTTCGCGCCGGGGAGGGGGACGCGGGCGTGCTCGCGCCCATTCCGGGCAGCAAGCTCGGCTGCGCCATCACCGTCGACGGGAATCCCTGGTACGTCGCGGCCGATCCCTACTGGGGCACCGCGCACGTGGTGGCCGAGTCGCTTCGCAATCTCGTCGCCGTCGGCGCGCGCCCCATCGCGCTGACCGACTGCCTCAATTTCGGAAATCCGGAAGACCCCGAGGTCTTCGACGAATTCGAGACGAGCGTGAAGGGTCTCGGCGACGCGGCGCGCGCCCTCGGCCCGAAGGGCGAGGCGGGACCCCCGATCGCCATCGTCTCCGGCAACGTCTCCTTCTACAACGAGTCCTCGACCGGACGCGCCATCGAGCCCTCGCCGATCATCGCGGCGCTCGGCGTGCTCGACGACTACAGCGTGGCGATCACGAGCGGCCTGAAGCGGGCGGGGAACGTGGTGGTGCTCACCGGCGCGCGCGAAGCGCGGCTCGGCGCCTCGCAACTTCGCCACGCCCTCACCGGCGAGACGGGCGGCCGGCTCCCGACGCTCGACTTCGAGTCGGAGCGGCGCCGCACCTACGCCGTGCTCGACGCGGTCCGCCAGGGGCTCCTCCTCGCCTGCCACGACATCGCGGAAGGCGGCCTCGCCATCACGGCGTTCGAGATGGCGCTCGGCGGCTTCGCCTCACAGGGGCTCGGGCTCCAACTTCCGATCTCCGCGCTCGGCGACACGGCCGCGGAGGTGCGGCTCTATTCCGAAGCGCCCGGGTTCCTCCTGGAAGTCCGGAAGGAGGCGCTGCCGCGGCTCATGTCGCTCTTCGCCGAGCGGGGCGTCGACGCGACCATCACGGGGCGCGTGCTCGACGAGCCGCGCTTCAAGGTCCTCGACGGCGGCTCGACGCTCATCGATATCGATCTCGCGGAGGCCTCGCGCCTCCATTCCGACGGCATCCGACCCTACGTGGAGTGAGCATGGCCCGCGCGGCGGTACTGCAGATTCCAGGCGTGAATTGCGAATACGAGTCGGCCCGCGCGCTCGAAGCGGTCGGCATCGAGGCGCGCGTCGTTCGCTTCAACGAGCCCGCCTCGGTGCTCTCGGAGTTCGACGCCTACGTGCTCCCGGGCGGCTTCGCGTTCCAGGACCGGATCCGCGCGGGCGCCGTGGCGGCGAAGCTGCCCGCCGTGGAGCGGATCGCGCGCGAGTCGGAATCGGGGAAACCGGTCGTCGGCATCTGCAACGGCGCCCAGGTCCTCGTGGAAACCGGGATCGTGCCGGGGATCCACCCGGGCCGGGTGGAACTCGCGCTCGCGCCGAACCGCGCGCCGCGCCGCCCGGGCTACCAATGTCGCTGGATTCATGTCCGCGCGAGCGAAGGGCCCGGCCGCGCCACGTTCGCGTCGACCCTCTCGCTCGACGAGGCGGTGCCGCTCCCGCTCGCGCACGGCGAGGGGCGTTTCGCGACCGCCGATCCCGACGTCCGCGCGCGCATCGAGTCGCAGGGGCTCGTCCTCTTCCGCTACGTCGACGCGGCGGGTCGACCGGCCGCCTCCTATCCCGACGACCCGAACGGCGCCATGCTCCAGGCTGCGGGCATCACGAACGTCGCGGGGAACGTCCTCGCCTTCATGCCGCACCCCGAGCGGGCCGCGTGGCTTCGCATGATGCCGCAGGATTGGCCGGGCGCGTGGGGCGATCGCCGCCGCGCCGCCATCGGCTCCTTCGACGCGCTCGAGGGGCCGGGGCCGGGGCGATTCCTCTTCGCGTCGCTGGCGAAGCGGCTCGGCGTCGCCGCGCCGGAGGGAGCCGCGCGATGAGCGCCGTTCTCCTCACGCGGCTCAAGATCACCGATCTCACCGCCATCACCGCGCTCGAGGCGGGCCGGCGGATGCTCCCGGAGGGTTACGCGTTGGAGCGCCTCGTCCGGGAAGAAGTCGTGCTTTTCGAGCCCGAAACGGGGGCGGCCCCCGCCGCCTTCGAGCAGCGGCTCCACGAAGCGATTGAAACCAGCAACTTCTTCGTGAATCCAAACAAAGAGCGCTTTCGCTTCCTGACGTCGAGGGAGCGCGGCGACGTCTGGGCGCCGCCCGAGGGCGCCTGGGGCATCCTCGCCCGGACCCGCGACGACACGCGGGACGAAGGGCTCCGGGCGCGGCTGTTGCGCGAGCACCCGCTTCCGGGGCTCGCGGCCATCCGCCGCGCCCGCGTCTGGTGGCTCTGGACGCGCGGTCCCGGCGGCGACGCGGCCCGCGAGGACTTCTACGAACGGCTCGGGCCGCTTCAGGGCCCGTCGAAAGGACTCTTGTTGAATCCGCACGCCGAGGCGTCGCTCCGGATCTTCGGCGCCGTGGCGTGGAAGGACGTGGAACGATTCCTGGCGGAACCGGCGCTCCAGCCGGCGGCCGCCTGAGGAAGGAGACTCCTACTTTGGCGTTGTCACTGCCGATCCCGATCACGGAGAACCGCCCCGCCCGAGGCGGCGCGCACGGCGACCATCTGCGCGAGGAGTGCGGGGTGTTCGGCATCTGGGGCGCGCCGAACGCGGCGCGGCTCGCCTACGCCGGGCTCTACTCGCTGCAGCATCGCGGCCAGGAGAGCGCGGGCATCGTCGCGACCGACGGCGCCGAATACCGCCTCCATCGCGGCGTGGGCCTCGTCTCGGACGTCTTCGGCGTCGGCGCGCTCGACAAGCTCACCGGGCACGTCGCCATCGGCCACAACCGCTACTCCACGACCGGCGGAAGCCACATCCAGAACGCGCAGCCTCTCGTCGTGAACTTCCGGGAAGGGAAGCTCGCGATCGGGCACAACGGAAACCTCGTGAACGCGCTCGAACTCCGCCGCGAGATGGAGGAGCAGGGCTCGATCTTCCAGACCACGAGCGACACCGAGGTCATTCTCCACCTGATCGCGCGCTCGAAGGCCACGGAGATCGAGCGCATGGTGGCCGAGGCGCTCACGCGCTGCCAGGGGGCCTACTCGCTCGTGCTCCTCGCGGGCGAGAAGCTGATCGGCGTGCGCGATCCGCGCGGCTTCCGGCCGCTCTGCCTCGGGCGGCGCGGCGACGCGCACGTCCTCGCGAGCGAGACCTGCGCGCTCGACATCGTCGGCGCCACGTTCGTCCGGGAGATCGAGCCGGGCGAGATGGTGATCATCGACAAGGAGGGCGTTCGCTCCATCAAGATCCTCTCGCCCGAGCCGATGCGCGCCTGCGTGTTCGAACTGATCTACTTCTCGCGGCCCGACAGCGTGGTCTTCGGGCTGAGCGTCGACTCGGTCCGGCGGAAATTGGGGCGGCGGTTGGCGGAGGAGCATCCGGCGGAGGCCGACATCGTCATCTCGGTTCCCGACTCGAGCAATTCGGCCGCGCTCGGCTTCTCCGAGCAGTCGGGAATTCCGTTCGAACTCGGGCTCATCCGGAACCACTACATCGGGCGCACCTTCATCGCGCCGGAGCAGATCTCGCGCGACTTCGGGGTGAACCTCAAGTTCAACCCCGTGCGTCGCATTCTGGAAGGGAAGCGGGTCATCGTGGTGGACGATTCGATCGTCCGCGGGACGACGAGTCGCAGCCTCGTGGCCATGCTCCGCGACGCCGGCGCCGTGGAGATCCATTTCCGCGTCTCGAGCCCTCCGATCGGC
>DASTSZ010000193.1:0-6491 GCA_035760425.1 Candidatus Eiseniibacteriota bacterium
CGCCGTCGACGGCGATGCCGACTCGCGCGGGCCGGCGTATCAACTGCGTCTCGGGCGAGAGGGCCGGAACGTAGAGTTCATGCAGAGCGCCGCTTCGATCGCCCAGGGCCGTGAGGGAACCGTTGCCGATGAGGAACGCGCGCGCCACTCCCGAACCCCTCCCTGAGTAAACAGCAACCCCTTGCCTGACGGCACGTTAGCAGAGCGACCCGGGCGCGGTCAATTCCTCCCGGGCCGCACGGTTGACAGGTCGCGCAGGACCGATAGGATGGGCGCCCCGATGATGATCCCGATCGTCCTTCGCTCGCCCCTCGCCGGCGACCTCCTCCTCACGCTCTATCTCCTCGTGTGGGTGGTGCTCGCGGCCTTCGGCATCCATCGACTTCATCTCGTGCGGCTCTATCGGCGCGGCCTGCGCGAAGGGCTCGTGCCCCAGCCGCCGGCGCCGCCGTCGTCGCCGGACGAATGGCCCCGCGTCACCGTGCAGCTGCCGGTCTACAACGAACAGTACGTCGTGGAGCGGCTGCTCGACGCGGCCGCGTCGCTCGACTATCCGCGCGACCGCCTCGAGATCCAACTGCTCGACGACTCGACCGACGCGACGGTGGAAATCGCGGCGGCGCGGATCGCGGAATGGCGCGCGCGCGGCGTGAACGTGGTGCACCTGCGCCGCCCCGATCGCGCGGGATTCAAGGCCGGCGCGCTCCAGTACGGGCTCGAACGCGCGTCGGGAGACCTCCTCGCGATCTTCGACGCCGACTTCGTGCCGCCGCCCGGCTTCCTCCGCGCCCTCGCGCCCTACTTCCAGGACGAACGCGTCGGCATGGTGCAGTCGCGCTGGGAGCACCTGAACGAAACGTACTCGCTTCTCTCCCGCGCGCAGGCGATCTCGCTCGACGGCCACTTCCTCGTGGAGCACACGGCGCGCATGGTGGGCGGGTCGTTCTTCAATTTCAACGGAACGGCGGGGATCCTGCGCAAGGCGTGCATCCAAGACGCGGGCGGCTGGCAATCCGATACGCTGACCGAGGACCTCGATCTGTCGTATCGCGCGCAATTGAAGGGCTGGCGCTTCGTCTTCGCGTCGCACGTCGCCTGTCCGGCGGAATTGCCGGTGGAGATGAACGCCTTCAAGACGCAACAGCACCGGTGGGTGAAGGGCTCGATCCAGGTGGCGCGAAAGCTCCTGCCCGTCATCTGGCGCTCGCCCGCGCCTCTATCGGTCAAGGTCGAAGCCACGTTCCATCTGACCTACAACGCGGCCTACGTGGCGCTCCTCCTCCTCTCGCTCGTCGTTTACCCGGTCGTGCTCGAGCGCTACGAGAGCCGGAGCCTCCTCTTCACCATCGCCGACACGCTCCTCTTCCTGACGGCGACCGCCTCGACGCTCGTCTACTTCGGCGTGGCGCAGAACGAACTTCGGGGCGGGTGGCGGAAGCGGATCCAGTATCTGCCCTTCGTGATGTCGCTCGGGATCGGCTTGGCGGTGAACAACACGCGGGCGGTGCTCGGGGCCCTCTTCGGAACGCGCGGCGCGTTCATCCGCACGCCGAAGTTCCGCATCGCGTCGCGCGGGGATTCCTGGCGCCGGAAGCGCTATCGCGCGCCGGTGAGCGGGTGGGCGCTCCTCGAACTCGCGCTGGGCGGTTACTTCGCATGGGCCATGGTCTCGCTCTACCACTCGGCCCGGTTCGCCTCGATCCCGTTCTTCTTCCTCTACCTCTTCGGCTTCCTCTACGTCGGCGCGCTCTCCGTGGCGCACGCCGTCTCGCGCCGGTAGCGAGCGGCCCGCGCGGCCATCGCCGCGGCGGCGAGCGACGCGGCCGCCCATCCGCCGTACTCGACCCAGGGGATCCAGGACGGCAGCGCCCAGACGCCCGTGAGGCGCGCGGCGCCGAGCGAGGCGTAGGAGAGCGCGACCAGACCGCTGAAGAGAAGGAGTCCGGCCTCGGCGTGCAGCGGCAGGAGCGCGATCGCGGGGACGAGGTACCAGGGATAGACGGTCGGGCTCGCCACGATCCACGCGGCGAAGAGCGCGAGGGCCGCGCCGGAAAGGGCGCGCGCGCGCCACGCCACGACGATCGACGCGGCGGCGAGGAGCCCGGCCATGAGATAGCGCGGCGGCTCCCCCGTGTCGAAGTGGGGGCGGAGGATCGCGTAGAGCGATCCGTTGAACTCCCAGTGTCGGAGGTAGGTCGTGAGCCCCGTCCAGAGCGCGGGGCCGGCCGAGACAAAGGGGAGGAAGAGCGCGGCGCCCGCGGCCGCCGCGACCGCGAGCGGGACGAAGGCGCGGCGGCGGAGGAGCGTCGGGACGAGCAGAAGCGGCATATACTTCACGAGCGCCGACGCCGCGAAGGCGACGCCCGCGTAACCGCGGCGACCGCGCTCGTGCAGCGCGAGGGCGAGGAGAAGGAACGCCGCGGCGGCCAAGTCGACGTGTCCGCTCCCGAAGCTCTCGACGACGACGAGCGGATTCCAGAAGTAGATGAGGAGCCGCTCCGGCGGGAGTCCGCGCGCCCGCAGCAGCGCGCCGAGCGAGAGGAGGAGCAGCGCCTCGAGGGCGAGGAGCGTCGCCTTCCACGCCCACGGCTCCGTCGCCACGCGCGCCGTCGCGCCGAAGAGGAGCTGCGCCATCGGCGGGTAGATGGTCGGGACCTCGGCGTGGTTGAGGCGGCCGAGGAGCGCGTCGTGATAGCGTGAGAGCGTCGTGTCGGCCGGCGCGCGGGGGAAGGGATTCACGCCCTCGGCGACGAGGCGGCCGTCCCAGAGATAGCGATAGACGTCCTCGGAGAGCGAGGGCGCGGCGGGAAGCAGGACGAGCCGCGGCAGGAGCCCGACGGCGATCAGGAGAGGGAGCCGGAGGCGGGCGCCCCGCCGCACCACCAGCCACGCGCCGAACAGATAGAACGCATGCGCCGCCAGCCACGGAACGAGGAGCCGTCCCGCGTCTGAACCGTCCGCGAGCCCGGCGGCGGCCGTGAAGGCCGCCGAGGCGACGCCGACCAAGAGGAGTGCCCGTTCGAGATGACTCAATCAGGCCGCGATTCTAGGAAGCGACCGCCCGCGGGTCAACGCGCGCCGGCGGAACTCGCCTCCACCGATCCCGAGGCGCGCGGCCTGTGGGAATTCGACGAGGCGGGCCCGGAGACCTCGAGCGAGGCGCGCGCGCGCAAACGGGAGATCGATCAGTCGCGCCGCGCCATCGTCCAGAATCTCATCGGCGTGAGCGCGCGCATGCAGCGCGTCTTCCGACTGATCGAGAAGGTGGCGCCCACCGACAGCTCGGTGCTTCTCACCGGCGAGAGCGGCACGGGGAAGGAGATGGCCGCCACGGCCATCCATCTTTCGAGCCGCCGCGCCCATCGCCCCTTCGTGACCGTGAACTGCGCGGCCATCACCGAGTCGCTCTTCGAGAGCGAACTCTTCGGGCACGTCCGAGGCGCCTTCACCGGCGCCGTCGCCGACCGCGTGGGGCTCATGCAGCAGGCCGACGGGGGCACGCTCTTCCTCGACGAAGTCGCCGAGATGGTGCCCGGCGTCCAGGTGAAGCTCCTCCGCACGCTCCAAAACGGGGAAGTGCGCCGCGTCGGGGGCGCCGACTCCGTGCGAGTCGACGTCCGGATCGTGGCCGCGACCAATATCGACGTCCGAAAAGCGCTCGCCGAGGGCCGCCTGCGGGAGGACCTCTACTATCGCCTCAGCGTCTTTCACATCGAGTTGCCGCCGCTGCGGGAGCGGCGCGAGGACATTCCGATCCTCGCGAACTTCTTCCGTGAGCGGGCGGCGGCCCGGCTCGGGAAGCGGGTGGAGCGATTCAGCGAGCGGGCGCAGTACTACCTCCTCAATTACGACTACCCGGGCAACGTCCGGGAACTCCTGAACGGGGTGGAGCGTGCCACCGTGCTCGCCGACGGCCCCGAAATCAGCCACCTCGACTTGCCGCCGGCGTTCCGGGAGGCGCCGATCCAGCTCCTCCACGAGGGGGCCGCCTTTCCGTACTCCGAGTCGATGACGCTCGCCCAACTGGAGAAGGAGCACATCGCGCGGGTCCTCGTTCATCACGCCGGGAACACCACCCGCGCGGCCAAGAGCCTGGGGATTTCCCGTTCCACGCTCTGGCGAAAGATGAGAGACTATCGAATCTAGTGGTTTCATATTGAAACGATATACCGTTTCGAAATGGAACGATTGAGACGGTTTCGTACGCCAGGTCGAACGCCTGGTTTTTGCGTAAGTACAAGCAAAACAAACAATTAAACCACTTATCCAGACTGGCACGTTGGGTGCAATACCCCTCCGGCGTGAGCTTGGCGAGGCCACGGTGGCTTCGCCGTTGTGACCAACCGGCAGGAGGAATGAAGATGACGCTCGTACGCTGGAATCCGATGCGGGAAATGCTGAGCCTCGAAAACGAGATGGGCCGTCTCTTCCACGGGCTCGCCGGCGCGACGCCGACGGAGGCCGAGACGACGGCGGTCTGGTCGCCGCGAGTCGACGTCGAGGAGAACAAGGAAGGCTACCTCGTGAAGGCCGAGCTCCCCGGCATCAAGCTCGAGGACATCAAGATCACGGTCGCCGACAATCGGCTCGTCATTCGGGGCGAGAAGCGGCGCGAGATCGAGAAGAGCGACACGGCCTACCACCGGGTCGAGCGGGTCTACGGCGCCTTCGAGCGCGTCTTCACGCTCAGCACGGCGGTGGCGGCCGAGAAGATCGAAGCGGTCTACCGCGACGGCGTGCTGGAAGTGAACGTCCCGAAGGCCGAGGAAGCCAAGGCCCGGGAGATCCAGATCAAGATCGAGAAGTAAGGCATTCGGTAACGACCGCGGCCGGCATCGAGCCGGCCGCGCACAGGAGTCGGACGCGCGCAGGGGCCACGGGCCCCTGTCCGCGCAACGGAGGGAGTTATGGGAAAGATCATCGGCATTGACCTTGGCACCACGAACTCGTGCGTCGCCGTGATGGAAGGCGGCGAGCCGGTCGTGATCGCGAACGCCGAGGGAAATCGCACGACTCCCTCCATCGTGGCGTTCACGAAGACGGGCGAGCGGCTGGTGGGACAGGTCGCGAAGCGGCAGGCGGTCACCAATCCGCAGAACACCGTCTACTCGGTGAAGCGTTTCATGGGACGGAAGTACTCGGAGATTTCCGACGAGGCGAAGAACGTCCCCTATCAGGTGAAGGACGCGAAGGGCGGCGGCGTCGAGATCCCGCTCGGCGACAAGTCGTATAGCCCGCCCGAGATCTCCGCCATGATCCTCCAGAAGATGAAGCAGACGGCGGAGGACTATCTCGGCGAGCCGGTGACCGAGGCGGTCATCACGGTGCCCGCCTATTTCAACGACGCGCAGCGCCAGGCCACGAAGGACGCCGGCCGGATCGCGGGCCTCGAGGTGAAGCGCATCATCAACGAGCCGACGGCGGCCGCGCTCGCCTACGGCCTCGACAAGAAGAAGGACGAGAAGATCGCCGTCTACGACTTGGGCGGCGGCACCTACGACATTTCGATTCTCGAACTGGGCGACGGCGTCTTCGAGGTGAAGTCGACGAACGGCGATACGCACCTGGGCGGCGACGACTTCGACAAGAAGGTCATCGACTGGCTGGCGGCCGAATTCCAGAAGTCGGACGGCATCGACCTCCGCAAGGACGCCATGGCGCTCCAGCGGCTGAAGGAAGCCGCGGAGAAGGCGAAGATCGAACTCTCGACGGTCATGCAGACCGACGTGAACCTGCCCTTCATCACGGCCGACGCGTCGGGCCCGAAGCACCTGAACGTGACGCTCTCGAGGGCGAAGTACGAGTCGCTCGTCGACGACCTCATCCAGCGGACGATCGGTCCGATGGAGCGGGCGCTCGCCGACGCGGGGCTCAAGGCCTCCGACATCGACGAAGTGATCCTGGTCGGCGGCGCGACGCGCACGCCGAAGGTGCAGGAAGTCGTGAAGAAGTTCTTCGGCGGGAAGGATCCGCATCGCGGCGTGAATCCCGACGAGGTGGTGGCCATCGGCGCGGCGATCCAGGGCGGCGTCCTGGGCGGCAGCGTGAAGGACGTGCTCCTGCTCGACGTGACGCCCCTCTCGCTCGGCATCGAGACGCTGGGCGGCGTGGCGACGAAACTGATCGAGCGGAATACCACGATCCCGACCAAGAAGAGCGAGACCTTCTCGACGGCCTCGGACAGCCAGCCGCAGGTGGAGATCCACGTGCTGCAGGGCGAGCGTCCGATGGCGGTCGACAACAAGACGATCGGCCGCTTCCAGCTGACCGGCATTCCGCCGGCGCCGCGCGGCGTGCCGCAGATCGAGGTGACGTTCGACATCGACGCGAACGGCATCCTCCACGTGTCGGCGCGCGACAACAAATCCATCGGCAAGTTCCAGCTCGCGGACATCCCGCCCGCGCCGCGTGGCGTGCCGCAGATTGAAGTGACCTTCGACATCGATGCGAACGGCATCCTGCACGTCGGGGCCAAAGACCTCGGCACGGGC
>DASTSZ010000194.1:0-7945 GCA_035760425.1 Candidatus Eiseniibacteriota bacterium
GGGCGAGGAGTTCCGACTCCCCGCGCGCGATTCCGGCCCAGACGACGCGCGGCTTCTCGATCTTGGGAAACGCGCCGATCGCGCCGAGCGACACGAGGGGCGCGGTCGATCCCTCGGCACCGCGGGCGACGGCGTCCCCCACGCGGGCCGCGCCCGACTCGCCCAGATCGCCGAGGAATCGAATCGTGAGGTGGAGATTTCCGGGGCGCGTCCAGGAAACGCCCCGGATCCGCCCCGCGAGGTCCTTCGTCACGCCGCCCAGGTAGGCCTCCCACGCGGGCGGGATCGGGAACGCGACGAAGGTCCGGATGGCCATGGCCGCGCGGAACGGCGCCCCTAGGGGCGGACACCGCCTTGGAGGTGGCGGCGGAGGAGATCGAGCGCGTAGGCGACGGCGCGCGCCGTGATCTCGGGGCGCGTCCCGCCGAGGACGTAGCGGACGCTTCGCGCCCCTTCGGCGGAGGCGATCCCGAGATAGCAGAGCCCGACCGGCTTCTCCGCGGAGCCGCCGTCCGGCCCGGCGACGCCGGTGCTCGAGAGCGCCAGGTCGGCGCCGAAGCGGGCGCGCGCCCCGCTCGCCATCTGCTCGGCGACCTCGGGGCTCACCGCCCCGACGCGCTCGAGCGTGGCGGCCTCGACGCCGAGGAGATCCTGCTTCGCCCGGTTGCTGTAGGCGGTGACGCCGCCGAGGAAGTAGCGGCTGCTCCCCGGCACCGATGTCACGGCGCTCCCCATGCCGCCGGCCGTGAACGACTCGGCCACGGCGAGCGTCAACCCTCGTTCCGCCAGGGCCGCCCCCACGACCTCGGCCATCGTCTGGCGGCCGAAGCCGAAGACCGCGGCGCCGGCCGCCTCGACGACGCGCCGCTCGGCGTGATCGAGCGCCTCCTCGATCCACGCGGCGTCGCCGCCGCTCGCGGAGAGAGTCACGTCGAGGCCGTTCGAGTGCGGGAGATAGCCGACGCGAAGCGGTATCCCCTCGCGCTCGAGCCCCGCGAGGCGCTCGGCGAGGAGCGACTCCGAGAGCCCGACCGTCCGCACGATGCGCCGGCCGGTCAGTTGCCCGAGCCCGAGGCCCTTCAACCGCGGCACGACGTAGTTCGCGAGCATCGTCTCGCACTCCGCCGGAACGCCGGGGAGGACGAAGACCTCGGCGTGGAGGTGCGCGAAGTGAAGCCCGGGCGCGGTGCCGCGCGTGTTCTCGATCACCTGCGCGCCGCGCGGGACGAGCGCCTGCCCCTCGTTCATGGCCGGCATCTCGATCCCCCGCTCGCGGAAGCGTCCCCGGATGAGCGCGAGGACGGTTTCGTCGAGCACGAGGCGGCGGCGAAAGACGGTGGCGATGGTCTTCCGGGTGAGGTCGTCGGGCGTCGGGCCCAGGCCGCCGGTCGTGATCACGATCGGGACGCGGTGGACCGCGGTCCGAAGCGCCTCGCCCAATCGCGCCGAATCGTCGCCCACGGTCGTGATGTAGTCGACGGGGATGCCGAGATCGCTCAATGCGTCGATGATCCGGTCGGCGTTCGTGTTCCGGCCGAGGCCGTTCAGGAGTTCGGTGCCGATGGAGACGATTTCGACGGACATGCGCGGCTAGAGCGGCAGGCCGGCCCAGACCGCGAGCCGAAGCGTGAGGTTGGTCGCCACGCCGGCCAGCACGTCGTCGGCGACGATGCCCCATCCCCCGGGCAGCGTCTGAATCTGGCGGATCGGATAGGGCTTCACGATGTCGAAGAAGCGAAAGAGGAGAAACGCCGCCGCGAGGAAGAGGTAGGGCGGCCCCGCCGCGTGCGGGACGGCGATGACCGAGACGAGCATGCCCGCGACTTCGTCGATGACGATCGGATGCGCGTCATGGCCGAGGTCCTTCTCCGCCTCGCCGCTCGACCAAATGGCGAGCGGAACGACGAGGAGGATGGCGACGCCGAGCACCATCGGGGAACGGGCCGCGTCGGGGAGCAGAAGGAGCGCCACGGCGGCGGAGGCCCAGGTGGCGGGGGCGACGGGGAGCCGGCCGAGTCCGAACCCGGTGGCGAGCGCGATGGTGAGCGGGCGCACGCGCCGTCTACCCCAGTTGCTTCAGGACCAGCTTACAGGAGAGCTTCAGCGTGTCGAAGACGCCGGTGCCGCGGAACGCCACCGATTCGAAGTAGGGGTGCCCCTTCGGATTCAATTCCTTCTCGAGATCGGCGACGGACACCACGCGCGGGAGGTCCCGCTTGTTGTACTGCATGATGATCGGGATCTTCTCCACCGAGAGTCCGTGCTCCGCCAGGTTGTCGTGCATGTTCATGAGGCTCTCGATGTTCGCCTCGTAGCGCTCGATCTGCGAGTCGGCCACGAAGACGATGCCGTCGACGCCTTTCAAGATCAGCTTGCGGCTGGCGTTGTAGTAGACCTGGCCGGGGACCGTGTAGAGGTGGAAGCGGGTGCGGAAGCCGCGGATCTGGCCGAGTTCGAGCGGGAGGAAGTCGAAGAAGAGGGTGCGGTCCATCTCCGTCGCGAGGGAGATCATCTTCCCGCGAGTCTCCTGCGGGACGCGCGAATAGATGTGCTGCAGGTTCGTCGTCTTCCCGCAGAGGCCGGGACCGTAGTAGACGATCTTGCAGTTGATCTCGCGCGACGAATAGTTGATCAGCGACACGGGACGACGGGGCTCCTAGTCGCGGAACAGGCTGTCGATCTCGTTCTCGGCTTCCGCCGCGAAGTCGGCCCCGAGCACGGGCGCCGCGACTTCTTCGTTCCGGTACTGGAGTTTGTCGAAGAGGCGCTCCAGGACGGCCACGAGTTCGCTGCCGGCGCGGCGCGCCTTCAGGCGCACCAGTCCGAGCGACGACTTCCGATCGAACAGGATGACCAGGATCACGCGGTCGGCGATCACCTGGAGGAAGAGGCTTTCCTTCGTGCCCTGATGGACGAGCGTGGAGAAGTCGGTCTCGCCGACCATCTCGGCCAACTGCGCGTTCGCCGCGAAATCGGCCGCCGCGAGCGAGGAAAACGAGGTCACGTCGAAACCGGGAGGCTCGCCGATCGAGTTGATCAGCTGGCCCGTCTTGTCGATGAGCATCACGCTCCGCGCCGACGCGCTCCGCATCAGCGTCTGGAGGATCTGGTTGATCGCCCAGAAATCTTCCTCGAAGAGCGCCCAGTTCCCTTTGACCATTTCCCTCCGCTCCTTTCCGGCGTCTCCCCAACGCCGCGATTCCTTGGGGGAGTTGGGCGAACCCTACGCAGCGACCTCTCGCCGGTCAAGCGGGAAATCGCCTGTTTTCAACGTCTTAGATTTCCTTGCGGCCCGTGATCGCGCGCGCCAGCGTGATCTGGTCCGAGAACTCCAGATCGGAGCCCATCGGCACCCCGCGGGCGATGCGCGTCACCTTCACGGGCGGCCCCGACTGGAGGAGGCGGGCGATGTAGAGCGCCGTGGCCTCGCCCTGGGCCGTGGGGTTCGTGGCGACGATGAGTTCCTGGACGCCGCCCTCCCGCACCCGCTCGAGGAGTTCGCCGAGGCGGAGCTGCTCGGGGCCGATGCCGTCGACCGGCGAGAGCGCGCCCTTGAGGACATGGTAGCGGCCGCGGAATTCCCCGGTCCGTTCGATGGCGAGGACGTCCATGGCCTGCTCCACCACGCAGAGGACGGAGCCGTCGCGGCGCGGATCGGCGCAGAGCGCGCAGGGCTGCGTCTCGGTGACGTTGCCGCAGATTCGGCAGTCCTGGACCTTCTCCTTGATGTCGACGATCGCGCGCGCGAGGCGCTCGGCCTCGTCGCGGGAGACGCGGAGGATGTGGAAGGCGATTCGCTGCGCCGACTTCCGGCCGAGGCCGGGGAGTCGGGTCAGCTCGGCGATCAACGTCTCCAGTAGCGCACTCGAAAACTGCAAGGCAACGGCCTCCGGGGCTTGGTTTCGTTCGGGACCTCACCGATCGTCCCGGAGGTTACATCATCGCTTCCAGAGCGTCGTCCCATACGTGACCGACGCGCCGATTCGATTCTCCGAGTAGCTCGCAGGATCGGTCGCGGGCGGGTTCAGCGCCTCGAACGAGGCGTGATTGTTTTCGTGCTGATAGTAGGTCCGTACGGAAAACGGTCCGGGCGGATTCCAGCGCAGACCCAGGGTCACGTCGTGGAGGCGGTCCTGCCGGCCGAAGTGGGATCGGTCGGCCGGGCGGTCTGAGAGATAATCGCGGGTGCGCAGTTCGTAGGCGGCCTCGACCGAAAGTCGGCCGGAGCGGCCACGCGCGAGATCCAGGTGCCCATTCCCACCGAGCACCACGCCGTGGTAGCTCACGTCCGCGTCGTCGGGCGTGACCCCTCCGGGGTCGTCCCCATCGGCCGCACGGGCGCTGCTCGACCGATAGGCCCCATTCGCGCCGAATCCAAAGCGTCCGCCGCGCTGGGTCCAGTCGAGCCCGGCTCCGGTCTCGTGGGTGTCGGAGTCGCGTTCCAGGAAGTCATTGTTGTAGTCGCGCCGCTCGTATTGATAGGAGACGGAGAGGAGCGTCCGAGGAAGAACCCGTTGCCGCCAGGCCACGGAGCCCAACGCGAGCGCGAACTCGGCGCGGCGGTAGCGGGACGCCCCGGTTCCGCTCGGAAGGTCCTCGTCGAAGAGCTGGCGGAGGTAGAAATGGGGGAGGAGATAGCCGTTGAGCGTCAAGCTCCGGTCCTTCCCGAAGGCTTCCTGCCAGGAAAGACTTCCCGAGAGGTGATCCGACGTCGAATTCCTGCCTTGGAAGGAACCTGCCCACCGGAGGCGAATCGTTCGCCCCGCTCCACGAACCCGCTCCTTCGCGTACGTGAGACCCACGGTCGGCTCGAGGACCACGTCGTCGACACTCTCGATCGAGAAGCGATCGGGATGGGCGCGCAGGTCGAAATCGGCGATTTGACCGTCCGAGTACTCCAAGAAGTTATCGTCCCAAGTCGCGCCGAGGCCGAGGTTCAGTCGAAGCGACTCGCTCGGCGCGGCGTGGGCCGAGAGCGACAGCAGGAGGAGCGCACCGGCCCACCCGGCCGCCCGAGCCACCGCCCATCGAGAGTGGACGCGCCTCATGTTCATTCCTCGTTTCCGATGGAGGGTTGCGGGATTCGGCCGTGAATCTGAGCCGTCCCCTTCGCGGGTGCGATCAGCACCACGGAGACCGCGTGCGCCCCTTCCCCGATCGGCACGACCACGCGATCGAGCTTGGAGGGGATGCGCGCCTTGGATTCGGAGTAGGACGCCGACGCGGCCTTGGTCGTCGTGAAGACCTCTTCCCGTGGCGGTCCCGCGTCGACTTTGATCGAGAGCCGATATCGTTGCGGACCGCGCATCGTCGTCTCGTAATCGAGACGCGACGTGAGTTCGAGGCTCGTGGGCCCGACGATCCGGAAGACGACGGGGGTGTTCGTACGCGTCGTGTAGTAGGGGATCATCAGTTCCCCCTCCACGACGGTGACACTCTTCGCGGCGGTCATGGGGGTGAGGGAAACCAGTTTCACCCCCGGGTCGCGACGGGGGGAAGCAAGGAGCAGCCGGACCAGGAGCGGAGGGTCCCCATCGCACTGAACGAGGAGGCGGTGCGTCCCCGCGGGGACATCCACCGCGAGCGTTCTACTCTTGCAGAGCGCGCCCTTTCCGTCGCGACGCCTGGCGTTCGGCGCCTTGGAGGACTCGGTGCGAGCCTCGCCCAACGTCTTCCCTCCCGCCACGATGCGAATCGTGTAGCTCACGCTGCCTTCGGTCTCCGCCGCCACGACCGCGCGAGAGACGATTCGGACGCGAGCCGGCCCCTCCACCGGAACCTCGAGCGGACGCCGCCCCGAGAGGGGAAAGTAGAGACGAGGCTTCTTTCCGACTTCGACGACGACCGAAGGCGTACCCTCGAGGCGTTCCACGGGGTCCCATCCACCGGAGCGAGCCGCCGACGCGGAAGGCGGGGCCAGAAGGAGTGCGGCGACGAGCGCGAGAACGGCGGCGATGCGGCTCATGGCGAGGGGCTCCGTTCGGGATGGGGACGGCCGAGCATCTGGTGGCGGATGTCGAGGCGGAGCACGAAGATGTTGAGGAGAAGCACCGACGCGGCCGCGGCGCCCACGATCCAGAGATTATAGCGATACTTGATGAAGAGTAAGCCCTTCCCCGGCCGCGCGGTCGTGCCGGTCCGTGGATCGACGATCGAATATTCCCGCGCCAGCGATTCGACCTCGAGCAGTTGGATAACGGGAATTCGCCGCTCCGCCAGGGCGTTCAAGACGCCGCGATTCGGATAGTTCTTCGCGACCAACCGCCGGCTGAGGCCCGCGGGGATGAGGCGGGCGTTCTGGGCGCCGCCAAGACTCGCCACGCCTCCGCCGACGTTCACGTAGAGCCGAATCGGCTTTCCGCGGGCCGCCGCGATGGAGTCGTAGAGCGCGACACGCGCTTTCACGGCGTCGAAGACGTTCGGCGCACCGAGATAGACGGTTCCCGACCTCCGCATGGCGTCGAGAAGGAGCTGCCGACCCTGTGGCGAGAGACCACGTCCGGCATCCCCTCCGCCCCCGAGCGACGCGGCCACGGAGCGGTAACTCCAGAGCCCACGCTTCACGCAGATCTGTTCCATGTCGAGCCAGGTCATTTCCGGGTCGGTCGCCCCAAACATCGAGGAGCCTACCGACGTCACGATGACGGGGTCCGCGCCGATCGCGCGGCAGCCGGCGAGCACCGCCACGTTGAGGCCGGGAAGCGATCCGGTCATGCCGACGGCGATCAGATCTCCCGATCGGACGCCGGCCTCCAGCATCATCTGCGTCACGGCGGCCGCGAAGTTCGGATGGGCCGCAAGCGACTTGGCCGCCTGCACGCCGCGGTCGGTCGTGATCAGGGAAAATTGGGGCCCGATCAGGCCGCTCGCCTCCGGATCGTTTCTCGGATCGACGACGATTCCCCGCGACCGCTTCGCCGCGGCGATCGCCCGTTCCGCGTCCATGGCCAGCGCCACCGCCTTGAGCTTCGTCTGATACGCCTTCGAGTGGACCGGTTCCACCGAGCGCTCCGCGACGGCGTAGACAATGATCGCGAAGAGCGCGAGGCCCACCAGCGTGGCGGCGGGGACTTTCGTGCCGCTCATCGGATGAGCTCTCCCCCGCCAATCAGCATGAGACAGAGCCGGACCAGGACCGCGGTCGTCACCATGACGGCGAGCGTTTCCACGATCCCCTGCCGCTCCATCCAATTCGCGATGAGGCCGGGGATGATGTAGCCGATCGTCTGAAATTCGAGGACCGTTCCACGCACGTGCAGCACGAGCAGGTCGCGCGAGAGGGCGCCAAAGATGAAGCCCAGGAGGACCGCGACGACGATGCGGCGCCGTCCGTAGACGATCGTGTAGCGGGAGAGGAGCTTCATCGTCCCGAGCGTGACGAGGCTTACCAGAATCGTTCCCGCGATTCGCATCGGATCATGAACGAGGAGCGCCAGGTACCCCGGGACCACCATGCCGCCGGCGGCGACGCCCAGGGTCTCGGAGAAGATCAGGCTGATGAAGAGGCCGAGTCCGATGGCCGACTCGATCATGCGCGTTCCGCCCGGTTGTGGAAGTGGAGCACGATTTCTTGGCCGAGACCGACGATGTTTCCGATACCGATGACGGTCGCCTTGGAGCCGGACAACTCGAGGACCCGCTCGTAGACGTCTTCGGCGCTCCGCCCGCCGAGGTCGGACAGGCGGGCGGGGTCGAGCCCCTGCTGCACGGCCTTGAACGCGACGACGGCGGTTCCCTCCCCTGAGAGAACGACGTGGTCGGCGTCGAGCATGCGCGCGACGAGCGTGGCGATCTGCTCCGAGCGCTGCAGCCGGTCCGACCGACAATTGGCGAGAACGATTCGCCGCATCCCCGGCTGAGGCCGGTCGAGCGCGAGACGCTCCCAGATCATGCGCGTCGAATCGGGGTCGTTGGCCGCGAAGGCGTTGACGAACGCGATCTCCTT
>DASTSZ010000195.1:0-5218 GCA_035760425.1 Candidatus Eiseniibacteriota bacterium
GGGGCGTTTGGCCCGGATACGGCCATCACCGCACCACTCCTCCGCATGCTCGAATCGCGATTCTCGCCACGTCCCGAGAACGCTTGGCGAAGCCCCGTGCTTCGATCCTCGCACGCCGGACACCCGCTCCTGGATCTCCAGCGGTCCCTCACCGATTCCAGCAGCACCGCCGAAGGTTTGGCGCTCGCACTATTGACACCCACCGATCCTGACCTTGTCTGTGAGCACCTTCTGCGCCGCTCTCCGGCGAAGCGCGACTTGACCGCAGCCACGGCTTACTCGCTCGCAAGCTACTTTGGCTGGCAGTGTCCGCGAAACCGGACGAAGTACTTTCGACGGCTCCTGACCGCGGCGGATCCTGTCATTCGAGTTGCCGGGGCGGTCTACTTGGCGACGGAGGATTCAACAGAGGGGATGCAATCTCTGAGGTCTATGACCTCGTTACCAGGTTTCGCAGGCCGTTGGGCATCGCTCACTCTCGCCAGACGTGGAGACCGCACAACGGCGGACAGCCTCATGACCTGGATGGAGTCGCCGGCGTCAGGTTCGCAAGCGTACTGGCATCACATGCTCAACCAGCGGCTTCAATTCCTGACTCTCCTGTCCAACTCCGCACGGAGCAGCCACGTGCCCGATCCTCCCTACGTGGACCCTGAACTGATCAACTCAGGGTCCAAAGAGTATCGAAAGTCGATTCGGAGGCTACAGAAGTGGTGGGCCGACGTTAGGGAGCGAATCGTACTTGCGGACCCGTGGTTACCCGCGTTCGCAAGCCGAGGCGTCGATTGATGAGGTCGCTCGAGCCGGTCTGCGCCCCTGGCAGAGAATTCGAATCGATCGCCATGGAACGCTTCGATCACCAATCGCGGACCATCTCTGCATACGCTGCTTACTGCGCCTACCTCGGCCGCACGCCGGGAGCGATCGGTGATTGGCGCGCCGTCCCTCCCGTGCCCGCCTCCGCCTTCAAGACGCACGACATGAGCGCGGCGCCGCGCGGGAGCGAAGCTGTGATCTTCGAGACGAGCGGCACGTCGGTCTCGAAGCCGGGCCGCGTGCGGCTCGGTTCCACGGAGTTGTACGAGACGTCGCTCCTCTCGAGTTTCGAGCGCCACCTCCTGCCCGACGCGGCCCGGCTTCCCGCCATCGTCTTCGGACCGCGCCGCGCGGAAGCCCCGCGTTCGTCGCTCTGGTTCATGGTCGAAAAGGTCGTCGAGAAATTCGCGCCGGCCGCGGTCTATCTCGTGCGCGGCGGGGAGCCGCGCTGGAGCGAGGCCGACTCGGTGCTGAAGCGCGCCGAATCGCGGGGGGAGCCGGCGCTACTCCTCGGTACCACGCTCTTCTTCATGGCGTACTTCGAATACCTCGAGCGGGAAGGCCGTACGTTCTCGCTGCCGCCCGGCTCCCGCGCCATGGACACCGGCGGCGCGAAGGGACTACGCGCGGAGTACGAACGCGAGGAGATCGAGTCCGCCTTCGCGCACCGGCTCGGCATTCCGCCCTCCCACCTGGTGAACGAATACGGCATGGCCGAACTCGGGAGCCAATTCTACGACGACAACCTCCTCGCGAAGCACGAGGGCCGGGCGCGTCTCAGCGGGAAGCAGATTCCGCCCTGGGTCCGCACGCGCGTGCTGAACACCGAGACCCTCGAGGAGCAGCCCGACGGCGAGCGCGGCATTCTCGTCCACTACGACCTCGCCAACGTCGACGTCCCGCTCGCGATCCAGACCGAGGACATCGGCTTCCGCATCGGCGACCGCCTGCACATCGAAGGCCGCCTCCTCGGCGCCGAGGCGCGCGGCTGCTCGCTCCCGTTCGAGAAGTTCCTCGCGGAGGGCCGCGCGTGAGCCGGCCGCTCGACGCGTTCTACCTCCCGCCTTCGCTTGCCGGCACGGTCGAGACGACGACGCAGCGCTTCGGCCCGCCGCCCGAGCCGCTCGAGATCCGCCTGCCGCTCCTCACGCCGGAACAACTCGCGCACTGGATCGAACATCTGCGCGAGGCGCGCGCCAAGCGGCTCGCGTCGCGGCCGATCGCGGCGACGCTCCGCTCGCTCGACCGCGTCGTGCAACGCTATCTCGACCCTCGGTCGAAACAGCGGCGCGAGGCGATCGACGCGCTCGGGCGCACCGGCACGTTTTCCGCGCCGATGGTGTCGCAGGCGCTCGACGACGCCTTCCAGCCGCTCGCGCACGGGGGGCTCTCGCGCTGGCTCACGGCGGAGCTCGGATCGGCGCGCGCGCTCGACCGACCGATGCCGGGGCCCGGCGGCACGCGCCGTCGCGCGCACGGGCCGGAGTGGATGCTCCAGATCTACGCGGGCAACGTGCCGACGGTGCCGGTGCTCCCGCTCTTCTCCGCGCTCCTTCTCAAGTCGGCGCTCGTCGCGAAGACGGCGGCGCAGGAGCCGCTCTTCGCTCCGCTTCTCGCCTCGGCCATCGCGGACGTCGACGCGGATCTCGGCGCCTGCATGGCCGTCGTCTGGTGGAAGGGCGGGCAGGCCGAACTCGACCGGGCGGCGATCGATCGCGCGCCCGCGGTGCTCGCCTTCGGCGGCGAATCGGCGGTGACGAGCATCGCGCACGCCGCCCGCCCCGGCGCCGCGGTGGTTCTCCAGGGTCCCAAGGTGAGCGTCGGCTACATCGGTGCGGGTGCGATGCGCCGGGGGTCGCTGCCGTCGCTCGCCGCGCGCGCAGCCCACGACGTCGCGCTCTACGATCAGCAGGGCTGCCTCTCGCCGCACGCCTTCTACGTCGAGCGGGGCGGCATGGTGACGCCGGTCGCGTTCGCCGAGGCGCTCGGCGCGGCTCTCGACGCGGCCGCGAGCCGCCTGCCGCGGCGCGAACCGGTTCTCGCCGAAGCCGCGTCGGTGCAGCTCTCCCGCGCGCAGGCCGCGCTCGAGGCGGCGACGGGTCGGGTGACGCGCGTGCTCGAGTCGGAGCGGGGCACCGAGTGGACGGTGATCGCCGAGGGGAGCGCGCGCTTCGAGCCGGGCCCGCGCCATCGCGTGGTGCGCGTGCACGCGGTGAAGGACGTGGAGGAATTCGCTCGCGCGGTCGCGGGGGCGGAACAGTTCATCGAGTCGATCGGGGTCGAGGAGCGGGGGAGCCGGCGGGAACGGCTGGAATCGCGTCTCTCGGAGCTCGGCATTCCGCGCATCACCGCCGTCGGCTCGCTTCAGCGGCCGACGCCGCTCGGGACGCACGGCGGCGTGGCGCGCCTTCTGCCGTTCGTCCGCTGGACGACGCTCGAAAAGGGATCGGCGCCGAGGCGGGAAGCCGCGGCGCCGAAGCCGAAACCGAAGTCGGTGAGTCGAGTGAAGCCGAAACCGAAGTTGAAGTCGCGACCGAAGCCGAAATCGCGACCGAAGCCGAAACCGAAGCCTAAAGCGTCGGCCTCCAAATCATCAGCGCGAGGATCACGAAGAGGAGCGTCAAGACCACGCCGTTCACGCTGAGCCAGCCGCGGGCCATCGTGTCGAAGTCGCCCGCCGCCGCGCCCGCTCCTGCCGCCTTCCCGCCCTTCTCCGGCTCCCCGAACGCCGCCGCCATCTTCTTCCGCCGCGGAATCAGGACGCCGTGCCAGAGCCCCGTCACCACGACGTAGAGCGGGATCGAAATCCAGAGCCACAACGCGGTCGCCATCGGGGTGTGCCGGAAGTGAATCAATCCGAGGCCCGCGATCAGGTTCACCAAGATGGCCGGCAGCGCGTACGACTTACTGGTCCACGCCATCGTCGCGAGGACATAGCCGCGAAGCCCGGCATCGCCTCGCTTCACCGCCCGCCCGAGCCAGAATCCGCCGTAGAGCAAATCGCCGATCAACACCACGGCGCCCGCGATATGGAGAAACCGCATGAATTCGGTCAAGGGATCACCACCAAGGTGCCAACCATTGAGGGATGAAGCCCGCAGTGATAGGGGAACGACCCCGCGTTGTTCATCGTGATCGGGGTGCTCGTGGCGCCGGGGCTGATGTTCCCGGTGTTCCAGCTGCTTCCATCGGCGGTCGAGGTGTGGGTCATCGAGCCGTCATTGTTCTTCCACGAGACCGTCTGCCCGACCGAGACCGTATCGGGGTTCGGCGAGAATGAACTCGAGCCGCTGTTCCCGACGATGCTGATGGTTACATCCGCCGCCGTGCCGCCCCCGCCGGGGCCGGTCGGGTTCTTATTGTCGTCGCCGCCGCAGCCGTGGGCCGCGAACGCCAGACCGGCGGCGATGAGCGTGATGGCGGTGAGTCGAAGCGCAGGGTGTCGCAACACGTTGAACCTCCTAGGCTGTCCGGGATCCTTCCAAGAACCGGCTTTCCAAGATACCACCGATCCCGCCGCCGAGTCGGGAGACTTCCTCCGAGACGGGAACGGCGGGCCGAAGTTATCCCCAGTTTCCACCTAAGTCACACAACTACAATGTGATAAAGGTCACATATCGAACTGCGCCAAATCCCACTCCCCCCTAAACCCACCCTCCCGAACCCCCGAAAAATGGAATAGACTCTAACGTGCACGTAAGGGTACGATCTGCATCTAACCCTATATAGGCCCATGGAAACGATCGATCCAAGCAAACTCCTCAAAGTAGGCGACCTCGCCAAACAGGCCGGGAAGTCGATCCGCGCTCTTCATCTCTATGAAGAGTTGGGACTCCTCACGCCCGCGGCCCGTTCGCAGGGCGGCTTCCGCCTCTACGACGAGACCGCGCTCCGCCAGATCCGATGGATCGAGCTGCTGCAAGAGTGCGGCTTCACGCTCCATCAGATTCAGGGGCTTCGCCGCGAGTGGCAGGAAACCCACTACGGCCCGAAGGCCATGGCCGCCCTTCGCCAGGCGTTCGAGTCGCGCCTCACCGAGACGCGGGAGCAGTTGAAGCGCTTCCAGTCGCTGGAGCAGGAACTCGTCGAGGCGCTCCACTACCTCCACACCTGCGATCAGTGCCAGCCGGTCCGCACGACCGCCGACGACTGCCCGCACTGCCCGGTGGATCACGGGGTCAAGGAAGAGCCCGCGCTCGTCGCGGGATTTCACGTATCGGCGCGCCTTCAGGGCGGCGCCAACGGAGGCGGGATCCCGATCCCCCTCGGAACGAAGAGCCGATGACCGAATCCGTTTCACCGAATCCCGAAACCACGCCCGACCCCGCGGCCGGAACGGTCGTCCTCACGCCCGGCGCGGTCGCGTACGTGAAGCAGGTGCGCACCCGCGAAGGCAAGGAAG
>DASTSZ010000196.1:0-10147 GCA_035760425.1 Candidatus Eiseniibacteriota bacterium
GTGATCGGCGCGAAGAGCAGGGCCGCCGCGAGCGCGGGCGCCGGCCACCATCGAGAATGAGCGGAAAATGCGTTCATCGAACCATCACCTCCCCGGACGAATCGTTGCGACGCTCCGCGCGGACGCGCGGCGAGCGACGAGACCGATGGAGCGCCCGATGGAAATCGGCCGGACGCTCGGGAGACGACGGCGACTAGACGAGGAGGTGGGTGGTCCGGGTGGGTGAAACGGGCGGAGGCGCGGAATACGGAGGAACGATCGCGCGCGTCGCGGCGAGGAGCGGCGAATCGGACGCCGACCGGCCCGGCTCGAGCGTCGCGATCGGAAGCGCCTGGAGCGGCTTCGGCGAGGAGACGATCGATCCGGCTTGCGCCGGGGTCGCCTCCTGGTTCGGCGCGAAGCGGCAGCACCCGGCTTCGAGGCGGGCGCCGGCGTTCGACGTCGGCGCGGGCGGCGCGCAATAGGAGCAGGTCTCGATCGCCTTCGCGCCCGGCATGGCGCACGCCGTCGCGCGCGCGGCGGGCACGGCCGACCACGGCAGCCCGACGAGCACCACGAGGAGTAGGGAGACGAAACGCTTCACGCGATTCCTTTCGAGAGTCCGCACGGCTTGTTCAACCCCGCGAGCCCCATTCTGATCCGGCTCGCGCGCGCCTTCAACCCTTCTTCATCGGCACGGAGGGGGAACTCCTCCACTCTACTAACGGAGCAGTCTCGACAATCGCCTGTCCTTCAACGGCTTCCCCCCGGTCTGGCAGCCCGGGCAGTAGAAGGTTTCGCGGTCGGCGTAAGAGATCCGGGCCACCTTCGCGCCGCAGCGCGCGCAGAGATCGCCCGCGTGGTCGTGCACGGCGTAATGAGCCACCGGCTCGCGCTGCGGCAGCGCGCCGGCCATCGACTCGCGCAGCAGCGCCGTCTGTCGTTCCACGACCGCGTGGAGCGCGTCGTAGAGTCGGGCGCCCTCCTCGTCGTCCGTACGTCCGGTGAGGGCCATCGGTGACAGGCGCGCTTCGTAGAGGATCTCGTCGGAGAGTCCGTTTCCGATGCCGGCGAGCGCGCGCTGATCGGTGAGGAAGGTCTTCAACTGCCGCGATTCGGCGCGCATCGCCGTGAGAAACGACTCGAGCGTCAACTCGCCCCGCGAGGGGTCGGGACCGACGGCCGCGAGTTCGGCGACGTCGTCGACCTCCTCGGCGAGCCAGAGGCGCGCGCGCTTCTCGGTCCCGTGCTCCACCAGTCGGAGTTCGCTCCCGTCGTCGAAACAGAGGCGCGCCGAGAGCTGCTTCGGGCCCGGCCCCGCCTTCTTCGCCGCGGGGCGCGCCTTCCCCTCCGGCGCGGGCGCGATCTGGAGCCGGCCGAGCCGCATGAGATGAATCACCATCGCGCGGCGCGATTCGGTCTCGAGCACGACGTACTTCCCCTTCCGCGTCGGAAGGCTCAGGTATTCGCCGTGGAAGTCGCTCGGCGCGGGGGCGGCGGTTTGCAGCAAAGCGGGCTGGCGGATCTCGAGGGATTCGATGCGGCGTCCGGCGATGCCGGCCGCGAGATTCTCGACGAGGACTTCGAGGAACGGAAGCTCGGGCACGGCCGGTGTCGGCGCGCGCGTCGCGCTAATCGAGGCGCGTCGCGACGATCAGCTTCGTGTGAAACGGCTCGCCGAGCGGTTTCACGAAGCGGACGCCGAACCTCTCCTGGGCGAGCCACTCGGAGACTTGGTCCGAAGACCACGCGCGGCCATGCCCGAAGAGGGTGAACATCATGAGCGAGAAGAGCGAGACGGGCGCCTCCGGCGGGCCGGCGGCGTCGGGCATGACGCCGTGCACGAGGAGCGTGCCCCCGGGACGGAGCGCTTCCCACGCGCGCTTCAGGATTCCGAAGACGTGCTCCTCGGACTCCGTCTGAATCACGTTCGAGAGGAGCACCGTGTCGACCGGCCCCGGGAAGGGATCATGCCGGTAGTCGCCCGCGTGATACTCGATCTGCTCCTCGAGACCCTCCGCGTGGAGAATGTCGCGCGCCACTTCCAGCGTCGGCGGCAGATCGAAGAGATGCGCTTTCAGATCGGGCGTCTGCCGCGCGAAGGTCGCGGCGTAGATGCCCGAACCGCCGGCGACGTCGAGCAGGCTCGATCCGGCGAGGAGCGGCGCCATCTGCACGAGCCGATACGCGGCTTCGCGGCTTCCGGTGTGCACGGCGCGAATGTAGCGGCGAACCCGGCTCGGATCGCCGTGGAGGATCTCCTCGCCCGTGAGTGGGTAGAGGGGCGAGCCGTCGCGCACGCCGCGGGCGAGTTCGCCCCAGGCGTGATAGAGATCCATCGTCATGTCGATCGTGCCGGTCGCGTCGCCGTCGACGCCGGGCACGAGGTAGGGCGCGAGGTCGCGCGGCAGGACGTAGGTCGGGCCGTGCTGCTGCAGGACGCCGAGACCGACCAGGGCCCCGAGGAGCGCGCGAATGCCGTGCGGATCGCTCGCGCACGCTTTCGCCAGATCCTCGGCCGTCTGGGGGCGGCGATAGACTTCGCTGAAGACGCCGAGCGAGTACGCGGCCATCACCGCCGCGGTCGACTGGTATCCGAAGAGCAGCGCGCGAACGCGCGCGAGAGGCGGCGTCTCGGGCGCGGGCACCGGCCTCGGCGGTCCCAGCCCCGCGCTCGACGGCAGCGGCCGCATCGGGCGATCGGAGCGGACCGGACGCATGGGGCGGTCGGCGCGATCGTCGCGAACCGGAACGTCGGCGCCGGCGGCCGGCTCGAAGCGGGCGGGACGCGGCGTGTGCGTCGGACGCGGCTCGAAGCGCTCCTTCCGTTCGAACCGATCGGGCCTGGGCGAGCGCTCGCGGTCGGGACGGAAGCCGGCGTCGGAGCGAGGGCCGGAGAAGCGCGACGATCCACCGGGTCTCGGCCCGCGATCGGGACGAGGCCCCCCCGCGGGTCGATAGCCCTGGCCGCCGCCGTATCCGCCGCCGGGGCGCGCGGGCCGCTCGAAGCGGTCGGGGCGCGACGGACGATCCGGACGAGGACCTGAACTCGGGCGGGAACGGGGACCGGACGGCGCGCCGCTTCCGCCGTCGCGGCGGAATCCGCCGCTCGGCGGCGTGGGCCGCTCGTAGTGATTCCGCGGGCGGCGCGTGTCCTCGTATCGGACGCCGCGGCTCTTCTGTCCGTGCTGACGCTGGAGATCCTTCATCGCCTCGAGTTCTTCGGGCGGGATTCGCGTTCCGTACTGCGGATGTTCCTTGGGCCCCGACGGGCGCTGATAGTCGCGCGCGGGACGCGGACGCCCGGCGCCGCCCGAAGGTCGCGGCCCGCCCGACGGACGTGGCCCGCTGGACGGACGAGGTCCCCCGGGACCGCCCGACGGGCGCGCCCGTCCCGCACCGCCCGCGGGACGCGGACGATCGGACGAAGGGCCGAACGAGGGCCGCGACTTGGGTCGCGGCTTCGGGCGCCGATTCGACGGGGGTGTCATGGGCGGATTGAAATCATGAGGATAGGGACGACTCTAGCATCCGGTCGCTCATCCGTCGAGCGCCGCGCGAACCAGGTCGCTGAGGGCCTTTCCGTCGGCTCGGCCCGCCGCGCGCCCCTGGGCCTCCTTCATGATCCGGCCGAAGTCCTTCGCGCTCGTCGCGCCGAGGTCGGCGATCACCTGCGCGACCAGCGACTTCGCCTCCTCCGGCGAAAGCGGTTGCGGGAGGTACTCCTGCACGATCGCCATCTCGGCGCGGATCTGCTCGGCCTGCTCGGGGCGGCCCAGTTTCTCGTATTCGGCGGCGGAGTCGCGGAGCTTCTTCGCGTACGCGCCGAGCACCTGGATCACCTGGGCGTCGGCCAGGGTCTGGATGGAAACATCCTTCTTCTTCTCGAGCAGGATCTGGCTCCGCATCATCCGGAGGGTGCCCAGCCGGGCCGCCTGGCCCGACTTGAGCGCCTGCTTCATCTCGTCGTTCAACCGCTCTTCCAACATGGGATTCCTCGTCGCGTCACGGGGGGCCGGCCGGGCCGGGATCGGGCCGCGGCGGGGCGTCCCGCCGCAAGGCGGCAAAGTATATCAGAATCTTGACATAGGGGATAAAACCGGACACACTCCCCCGATTCCTTCCCCCACTGTCGGAATTTCGGAGGCGTACCTCATGGTCTCGTCGTTCTCCCGGGCTGGCCTTCTGCCTGCCGCGGTCCTCCTCGCCTTCGCCGTCGGCGCCGTTCCGCCGGCACACGCCGTGGAAGAACGCGTCTGGGTCTCCATCGAAGGGGGCGTCGCCGCATTCGATCCCGAGACGTCGCTCAAGGACGCGCCTTCCTACGGCGTCCACGGCGGATACTTCTTCAATCGCTGGGTCGGCGTCGACGGAGTCTTCACGACCTCGTCGCCGAATCTCGAACAACCCGCCCTCGGCAGCGGTTCCTTCTCGCACTTCGGCGGCGGCCTCATCCTCACGCCCGACCGCCACGGCTGGGTCCTTCCCTATCTCTATGCCGGCCTCGGCTCCGCGAAGGCGGAGAACGTGAACGGCTCGAAGTCCTACGGCGCCGTCCACGGCGGCGGCGGCGTGGTGGTTCGCAGCGGCGAGCGCTTCGGCTTCCGGCTCGACGCGCGCGACGTCTCCTACTCGCAGGAAGGCGGCCCCGGCCGCGACACGCGCGTGCACGATCTCGTCCTCTCCGCCGGCGTCACCGCCCTCTGGGGCGGCCGACCGCGCGACACCGACGAGGATGGCGTTCCCGACAAGCGCGATCAGTCCCCCGCCACGCCGCGAGGCGCGGTGGTGGCCGCCAACGGCGCGCCGCTCGATGGCGACGGCGACGGCGTCTTCGACGGGCTCGACCAGCAGCCGACCACGCCTTCGGGCGCCGTGGTCGACGCGCAGGGCGTCTCGATCGACAGCGACAAGGACGGCGTTCCCGACGGCATCGACAAGTGCGCCGACACGGTCACGGGCGTGGTGGTGGACGCCACCGGTTGCGGCGTCGACAGCGACGGCGACAAGGTCTTCGACGGCCTCGACAAGTGCGCCGGCACGCCGGCCGGCTCCGTGGTCGACGCGGGCGGCTGCCCGGTGGACGAGGACGGCGACGGCATTCCCGACGGCATCGACATCTGCCCGAACACGACGCTCGGCGTCGCGGTGAACGCGGGCGGCTGCCCCATCGAACTCACGCCGATGGAGAGGACGTTCCTCCAAGACTGGCTCATTCGCTTCTCGGCCTTCCCCTTCGCGCCCGACTCGGCGACGTTCAGCCCCGAGGGCGCGGCGCGGCTCGACTCGGTGGGCGTGATGCTCTCCCAGTGGCCGTCGCTCAAGGTGGAGATCGGCGTGCACTGCGACGACACGCCCGAACCCGGCTTCCGCGTTCCGCTCACGAGCCTTCGGGCGCGCGCGGTGCTCCGCTACCTCCTGGCCAAGTATCCGAAGCTGAGCCAGAAGAGCATCTGGATCACGGGCTACGGCGACACCGATCCGATCGCGCCGAACACGTCGACCGCGGGACGGCTCCTGAACAGCCGCGTCGACATCAAACTCCTGAACATGCACGTGCTCACGGCGGAGCGGGAACGGCGCGCTTCGTTCGGATCGACGCCGGCCCCGCCGGCGCCGGGATTGACGCCGCGCACGCCGGAGGCGCCGCAGGGGAATTAGTAGGACGACGAAAATCTAGCGCGCGGCGACGGGCTCCACCGCCTCGAGCCGCGCGGTGAAGTGGCGCAAGACGGGGGCTTCGTACGTGAGACGGAGCCCCCGTAGCCGTTCCCGGCCGCGGAAGATCTCGATCACGGACTGCCCGACGTAGCGGATCTGCTCGGAGGTGTAGACGCGCCGCGGAATGGCGAGGCGGACGAGGTCGAGGCGCGGGAGGACCGTCTCCCCCGTGACCGGGTCGGCGTGACCGAACATGAGCGCGCCGACTTCCACGGCGCGGATGCCGTAGTCGCGATAGAGCGCCGCGACGAGCGCCTGCCCCGGGAACTGATCGGGCGGAATGTGCGGCGAGAAGTGGCGCGAGTCGATGTAGACCGCGTGTCCGCCGACCGGGCGGACGATCGGGACGTCGGCGTCCTCGAGCATGCGGCCGAGCCCTCGGACCTGCGCGATCCGAAACGCGAGGTAGTCCTCGTCGAGCACCTCTTCCAGACCGCGCGCCATCCCCTCGAGATCGCGGCCGGCGAGCCCGCCGTACGTCGGGAACCCCTCCACGCGCAGTAGCAGGTTCGTCACCTTTTCGCGCAGCGTCGGGTCGCGGAAGGCGAGGAATCCTCCGATGTTCACGAGCCCGTCCTTCTTCGCGCTCATGGTGCAGCCGGCGCCGCAGTCGAAGACCATGCGCGCGATCTCCCGGACGGAGTGCTCGCGGCAGTCGGGCTCGCGGTCCTTCACGAAGAAGGCGTTTTCGGCGAAGCGGCAGGCGTCGAAGTAGAGGGGGATGCCGTGCCGGCCGCAGATGTCCCGCACCTCCCGCGCGTTCTCCAGCGAGACCGGCTGGCCGCCGCCGGAGTTGTTGGTGATGGTGATCATGACGAGCGGAATCTTCGCGCGCCCGTGCTCGGAGAGGACCCGTTCCAGTTTCGCGAGGTCCATGTTCCCCTTGAAGGGGTGCTCCTCGGCCGGGTCGTGCGCGGCCTCGATGACGAGATCGAGGGCCTCCGCGCCCTGCGCCTCCACGTTCGCGCGCGTCGTGTCGAAGTGGCTGTTGTTCGGAACGATCTGGCCCTTGGAAACAAGCGCGGAGAAGAGGAGATGCTCGGCGCTCCGGCCCTGGTGGGTCGGGATGACGTGGGGGTATCCGGTGATTCCCTGCACCGTCCGCTGCAGGTTGAAGAAGTTCCGGCTGCCGGCGTACGACTCGTCCCCCTGCATGAGCCCGGCCCACTGCCGATCGCTCATCGCCGACGTGCCGGAGTCGGTCAGGAGGTCGATGTAGATCGAGTCGGCCGGGACCGAGAAGATATTCAGTCCCGCCTCCGCCAGCAGGCGCTCCCGCTCCTCCCGCGAGACGTAGCGCACCATCTCCACGACCTTGATCCGAAACGGCTCGGCCGGATATCGCATGAAGGAATCATAAGTGGTTGCGCGACCGCGCCCAATCATCCTAAGGTGGCACTCGACGGGGTACCCGAATCCACACGGGCGCCGCACGATTCGGTTCCACCTCGCCAGACGCTCCGGGGGGGCATGCATGGCGGACCAGGGCGATCATCGGCACGGTTGGCTCGAGGCGATCGCGTGGCCGGTCGCCGCCCTCGGCGCGAACCTGGCGCTCGAGACGGCCTTTCCTTCGATCGAGAGCCCGGTCTTTCCGTTCCTCGCGCTCGTCTTCGTCGCCCTCCGCTACCCCAATCGATTCGCCTGGATCGGCTACGGCGTCACGCTCGGCGCGAACATCGTCGAGTCCTCGATTCCAGGACTTCGAAACGGCGCGCTCCCCGACCTCATCGCCGACTTCCTCACGCTGGCCGCGGCCGGCTTCATCCTCATCCGCGCCCGAATCCGCCTCCACGAGCAGGAGACGTTCGCCAAGGACCAGATCCGCCGCGAAGCGTCGCGCTTCCACCAATTGCTCGCGAGCAGTCCCGACGGAATCTGGAGCGTCGACCCGAACGGGATCACGAAGGAAGTGAACGGGCAGATGGCGGCGATGCTCGGCTACCGGCCGGAGGAGATGGTCGGCCGGCACTTTCTCGAGTTCTTCGACGTGGAGGGACAGCGCCTCGCGACCGACGCCTTCCAACGGGCCGTGAAGGGCGAGTCGATCGCCTTCGAGCTGCCGGTGCTCCGCAAGGACGGAACCGAGGCGCGCACGCTCTGCTCCACGCACCCGATCGTCGACGCGAGCGGCCGGTTCGTCGAGGGGTTCGGGATCCTGCGCGACATCACGGAGCGCCACCGCGTCGACCAGGAGCGTCAGCACGCGCTCTCGCTCGTCGAGGCGACGCTCGAGTCGACGGCCGACGGACTCCTGGTGGTCGACCGCGCCGGCCGGATCGCGCGCTTCAACGAGCGCTTCGCGCATCTCTGGCGGATCCCGACCGACATCCTGGCGAGCGGCGACGACGATCGCGCCATCGGCTTCGTCCTTTCGCAGCTCGAGGATCCGGACGCCTTCGTCTCGAAGGTGCGGAAGCTCTACGCCACGCCCGACGCCGAGAGCTTCGACACGCTTCGGTTCAAGGACGGGCGGGTCTTCGAACGCTATTCCCAGCCCCAGCGCTCCAACGGCGAGATCATCGGCCGCGTCTTCAGTTTCCGCGACGTCACCGATCGCGTGCGCGCGATCGAGGAGCAGAAGCTGGCGATGGAGCGGGAGGCGACGATCGCCACGAATCTCGACGCGGCGCTCTTCACGTTCGTGCTGGGCGAGGAAGGGACGATCCTCCGTTACGAGTACACGTCCCGCGGCGCCGAGGCGCTCTACGGCGTCTCGAGGGAAACGGTGGAATCCGATCCCACGTTCTGGAGCGCGCGCGTCCATTCGGAGGACATGGCGAACGTGGTTCGCCCGGCGATGCTCCGCCTCCTGGAGCTTCAGCCGGCGGTCATCGAAGTCCGCTACCAGTCGTCCCGGGGCATTCACCGCTGGCACCGCAGCCAGCTCTTCCCCCGGCGCGAAGCGGACGGCTCGATCCACGTCGACGGCATCGAGGCGGACGTGACCGAGCGCGTGAAGCTCGAGGACCAGCTCCGCCACGCGCAGAAGATGGAGGCGATCGGCCAGTTGGCGGGCGGCGTGGCGCACGACTTCAACAACATCCTGACCGCCGTCATCGGCTACTCGGACCTCCTGCTCGCGCGGCTCACCCCGAGCGATCCGAATCGCCGAGCCGTGGAGGAGATCCGCAAGGGCGGCGACCGCGCGGCGGGATTGACGCGGCAACTCCTCGCGTTCGGCCGCCGCTCCGCGACCCAGCCGCGGCTCGTGGACGTGAACGCCGCCGTGGGCGAACTGGAGCCGATGCTGCGCCGCCTCGTAGGCGAGGACGTCTCCTTCACGCTCGACCTGGCGCCCGCGCTCGGAAACATCCGCATCGATCCGACGCACTTCGAGCAGATCATCGTGAACCTGGTGGTGAACGCGCGCGACGCGCTTCCGCGGGGTGGATCGATCCGCATCGAGACCGCGAACGCGCGGCGGAGCGACGTCGTCCCGGGCGCGCCGTCGGGCGACCGCTACGTTCGGCTGCGCTTCGCCGACACGGGCGTGGGAATCGCGCCCGACGTCCTCGAGCACATCTTCGAGCCCTTCTTCACGACGAAGGAGGCGGGACGCGGGACGGGCCTCGGCCTCGCGACGGTCTACGGCATCGTGCGCCAGCACCATGGCACGATCGACGTGCGAAGCGAAGTCGGACGGGGCACGACGTTCGAGATCTATCTCCCGGAAGTGACGGGCGAGGAGGAACGCCTTGCGGTGCGAGCCGACCTGCCGGAGCGGGGGCGCGAACGGATCCTGCTCGTCGAGGACGATCCGGCGCTCCTCGCGCTCAGCCGGGAGATCTTGAAGGAACTGGGCTACGACGTGCGGACCGCCCGATCGGGCGGCGAGGCGCTGGCCGTCCTCGAGGAGCAGCGCGGCGAAATCGATCTGTTGGTGACCGACGTCGTCATGCCGGAGATGGACGGGCGCGAACTGGCGCGGCGGGCGCGGGAGCGCTTTCCTTCGCTGCGGTTGCTCTTCGTGTCGGGGTACTCGGGCGCCCTGCCGCCGCCGGTGGACGAACGCGCGCCGGACCTCTCGTTCCTGGCGAAACCCTACACCCCGATCACGCTCGCGAGGCGTGTTCGGGAGTTGATCGACACGATTCCCGCTTCACCCGCCGGCGCCGAGCGCCCCGCCGCGCGGTAGCGCGCCGGCCTCTCGCACCAACCCGTCCACCAACTCGTTCAACGATTGCGGCTCGACGCCGAGATCCGCGCGCGTCGCATCGTTCCGAACGGGCGCGAGGCGGCGGAGATGGAGCACGAGTTCTCGCGGCAGCACCAGCTGGCGCAAGAAGGAGCCCGGCGGCAGGAGCGGCGCCAGCAATCCCATCTCCTCCACCAGAAGGTCGGGCAGTCGCCGGCGCGGAGGCGCGACGCCGCCGCGCTCGCTCAGGCGATCGTAGAGGTCGCCGAGGCGGAGGCCGTCGCCGACCAGGAAGTAGCGGCGTCCCCC
>DASTSZ010000197.1:0-2357 GCA_035760425.1 Candidatus Eiseniibacteriota bacterium
GATCCACCCGGAGACCCCGCTCATCCACGGCGACCCGCACCGGCTCGAGTCCCGCCTGGCGCACGATCTCCCCGAGGCCCGGATGTCCGGGGTCCTCGATTCCGATCCGGCGCGCGCCGCGGCGGCGAAGGACATGCGACAAGACGCCCAGGGCCTGCGCGAATCCATTGCAGACGATGATGTCGCGTGGGTCCGCCACGACGTGCCGCACGCGACCGGCGTACTCGGCCAGCGCCTCCCGAAGTTCGGGCGCTCCCTGCGGATCCCCGTACGCGAGCTGCGAAGGCCCGAGGGATCGCAACGCCGCGCGCGCCGCCCGGCCGAAGGCCACCCGCGGGAAGAGACGGAGGTCGGGATGGCCCGGACGGAAATCGTACCGAGCCGCCGCCTGCGTGACGGGCGCCGCCTCCTTCGGGACGCGAGGCGCCGCCGCGGCGACGTAGGTGCCGGAGCCTCGGCGGCCGGTCAGCACGCCTTCGGCGATCAGTTGGTCGTACGCCTCCACGACGACGCCGCGCGAGACGCCGAGATCGCGCGCGAGCTCTCGCGTCGACGGCAGGGCCGCCCCGCGGCGCAACCGACCCGATCGGACGGCGTCGCGAAGACCACGCTCGATTTGGAGGTGGAAGGCGCCGGCGCCGGGTCGCAACGCCAGGAGGATCTCGGGCTGCGCCGTGAAAGTGGTCCTGTTTTTTTGCATGGAACTGGAGCTTATCACGGGACCAGCACGGCGCGTAACCTAGTCCGGTATCGAAGCGCGAAGCCGACGGCTCGGCGCCGGCGGTCGGACCCACTTGTGCAGGAGAACCGATGTCACTCGAGGCCTACGCGGGGACTCTCACGCGGTACTACACGGACGACTGGGAGCGCGCCGCCGAGCCTTGGGCTCGGGGCGAAGGCGTGGTCGTCGAACGAATCGCTCCGGATACGGCGGCGCCGCCCGCGGCCGCGGCGGATGTCTCGACCGCCGTTCGCGCCTGGCGCGAGGCCCTCACGATCGGGCTCGGCGACCGACTCGCGGAGCCGATCGAATGGAGCGAGGACCACGACCTTCCCTACTTCACCGATCAGCTCGACTGGCCCGGCTATCGGAGCCTGGTTCTCTGGGCCTCCTATGCCCACCGCCCCGACCTCTCGCGGCCGACGGAGATCCCGGAGGGTTGGGAACAGGATCCCGCCTTCCTCGCATCGCTTCCCAAGGAGTCCGCCACGCCCTACCGCCAAGTTCTCCAGCCTTCGCTTTGGCTGCCCGCGCGATTCGACTTCGCGTTCAAGGCGTCCGACGTCACCGGGACGGAGACCTGGATCGGGTCGACCGACGCGCTCCATCGACAGCTCGGACTCCTCTGCGATCGCACCTTCCGGGTGCCGGCAAGCGAGCTGACGGCGTCGCAGGCGAACGAACCCGCGGGGACCGACGAACTCGAGCGCGCGGCGAGACGCGCCTCGGCCGCGCTCTACGCGCTCAGCCGAAGCGCCTGCGAACATCGGCTCCCGCTGCTCTTGGTCTACTGACGATGAGCTCGCCCTTGCGATTGGATTCGTCTCCGCGTCGGCTTGCACGAATGGCCGGCGCGCTCTTTCTCGTCACGCTCGTGGCCGGGGTCTTCGCCCAGGGCTTCGTGAGCGAGAGGCTCGTCGTGGCCGGGGACGCGGCGCGCACCGCGGCCAACATACGGGCGCACCTCTCGCTCTTTCGACTGGGATTCGCCGTCTACATGATCGAAATGGCGTGCCAGATCACGATGACGGTGCTCTTCTACTCACTCCTCAAACCAGTGAGCAAGACCGGCTCCCTGATCGCCGCGGTCATCGGTCTCGTCGGTTGCACCGTCAAGATCGTCAGCCGCATCTTCTTCTTCTCCCCCGCGCTGGTCCTGGGGGGCGCACCCTACTTGAGCATCTTCGACGCACCGCAGCTGCAGGCATTGGCCTACCTCTTCCTCCGCTTCAATTACCACGCCGAGACGATGGCGATGGTCTTCCTCGGGCTCTACGGGATCGTGAAGGGCTATCTCGTCTACCGATCGACCTTTCTTCCTCGGGCGCTGGGCGTGCTGTCGGCGGCCGGCGGGTTGGGATGGCTGACCTACCTCTACGAACCGCTCGCGAGTCGACTGCTCCTCGTCATCTTCGCCGTCGGTTTCCTAGGGGCGGCGGCCCTCATCGGTTGGCTGCTCGCCTTCGGGGTCGACGAGCGACGTTGGAAGGACATGGCCGACGAGTCGGCGACTCGGTGAGGCCGCGTGCCTGACGTCGGCGACATGCCTCCGGAGGAATTCCGCGCCGCGGGTCACGCCATGGTCGACTGGATCGCCGCGTACTTCGCCGACGGTCATCGCTACCCGGTGCTCTCG
>DASTSZ010000198.1:0-2894 GCA_035760425.1 Candidatus Eiseniibacteriota bacterium
CCCATGTCGGCGCCGGAGAGTCCGACCCGCACGAAGAGGTAGGCGATCTTCGCCGTCTCCGACGCCACGCGAAGGTCGCAGGCGGTCGCGATGACGGCCCCGGCCCCGGCCACGGTGCCGTTCAACGCGGCGACGACGGGACGGCGGCAGCCGCGAATCGCCGCGATCAGATCGCACGTCATGCGCGTGAACTCGCGGAGTCCCTCGGCGTCGCGGGCGAAGAGGGCGCCGATGATGTCCTCCACGTCGCCCCCGGTGCAGAAGCCCTTCCCCGCGCCCGTCAGCACCACCGCGCGCACGCCGGGCTCGGCGTCGAGCGCGCGGAAGACGTCGCGGAGTTCCCCGTAGACCTCGAAGGTGAGGGCGTTCAGGCGCTCAGGGCGGTTGAGGGTGATCGTCGCGACGCCGCTCGCGGCGTCATGCGCGTAGAGGAACGACCTCGGGCGGATCGCCATCTAGCGCGCGCCTCCCAACACCGCGGTCGCTTCCATCTCCACGACCGCGCCGCGATCGACGAGCCCCTTCACCTCGAGGAGCGCCACGGCCGGAAAGTGCCGTCCCATCCGCTCGCGCCAGATCGCGCCGATCGCCTTTCGGCTCGCGCGGTACGCCTCCACGTCCACGACGTAGATCGTGAGCCGCGCGAGATCCGCGGGCGCGCCCCCCGCCGCGGTCACGACGGCGAGCACGCGGTCGAGCGCGCGCGCGAACTGCCCCGCGAAGTCGGGCGGGGATCCCGGCGCGTCTTCCTCCCAGCCGGCCTGACCCGCGATGAAGAGGATCCGGCCGTCGCGCGGCGCGAGGAGTCCGTTGTTCCAGCCCTTCGGGACGCCGAGCTCCGGCGGATTCACGATGTCGAAGTTCATCGGGGCGTCTTCCCTCCGTCGATCACGATGGCTTGGCCCGTCGTCCCCGCCGCGTCGTCGAGGCAGAGGCGAAGCACGGCGGCGGCGACTTCATCCGGCGTCACGAGTCTCGACTGCCCGCTCGCGGCGAGCATGGCCGACACGGCGCCGGCGCGATCGAGCCCGGTGTGCCGGGAGACGTTCGCCACCGTCCGATCGGTGAGCGGCGTGTCGGCGTACCCCGGGCAGACCGCGTTCACCGTCACGCCCCGATCCTTCAGCTCGAGCGCGATCGACCGCGTGAAACCGACCACGGCGTGTTTCGCCGCGGCGTAGTGCGCGATGTATTTCCCGCCCTCGAGACCGGCGGTGGAGGCGACGGCCACGATCCGGCCCCGCCCGCGCGCCGTCATCTCCGGCGCGAATTCGCGCGCGCAGAGAAACGTCCCGGTGGCGTTCACGCTCAGCATCCGATTCCACTCGGCCAGCGTCATCTTCGCGAGAGGCGCGGAGGCCGCGTCGCCCGCGTTGGCCACGAGAATCTCCACGCCGCCGAGGTGGCCGCGCGCCGCCTCGCCCAGGCGATGCACGCTCGCTTCGTCGGTGACGTCGCACGCGACCGACCAGGCCCGGGCCCCGAAGGCGCGAAGCGAGACCGCGACCGCTTCGATCTCCTCCGCGCTCCGCGACGCGACGACGACGGACGCGCCCGCCTCGGCGAGCGCCCGCGCCACCGCGGCGCCGATGCCCCGGCCGCCGCCGGTGACGACGGCGCCCCGTCCGGCGAGCGGCGCGCTCTTCATGTGCGCGCCCCGCCCGCGAGCGCTTCGACGACCGCCTCCGCGAGGATGTCGCCGAGCGTCGCGATCGTCGCCTGACCCTCGGCCGCGGTCGCGTCGGCCGGCCAGCCGAAGTAGGCGCGGGGGCCTCCCGCTTCTTCGAAGGTCCGCAGCCCGCCGCGAATGGCCGTCGAGAGCGACGCCGGATTGGGCGCGAGCGCGCGGCGGATCTCCTCCCGCACCAAGTCGGGGCGGGCGGCCATCACGACGGAGCCCTCGTATCGTCCCGCGTGGCAGGCGCCGGTCATGAACTCCTCGCCGAGGCGGCCGGCCCACGGCTTTCGCGTGAGGTCGGGGGCGACGATCGGAAGGCCCTCGCCCTCTTTCGCGGCCGAGATCGCGGCGGCGAGCGAACCGAGATGCGCCGGATCCAGATGCGCGTTCGCCACGGCGAGCGCCGCGACGCCCCGCGCCGCCAACGCGCGCGCGAGATCGAGAAGCACGCGCGTCACCGTCTCGGGCGCCATGGAGAGGGTGCCGGGAAATCCCGCCGCGAAGGGCGCGGCCGTGTAGGCGAACGAAGGAAGCACGAGGGGCGCGTAGCCGCGCGCCGCCAGTCGCTCGGCGCCGGCGCGCGCCATCGCCTCGGCGATGATCACGTCGGTGGCGAGCGGGAGATGCGGGCCGTGCGCCTCGATCGCGCCGACCGGGAGGATGGCGACGCATCGCGCGGAGTCGAGGCTCTTCGCCTCCTCCCACGTCATCGCGCCCCACTCCCTGAACGGCATCGTAGGAGACTCCCGCGTCATGGTTCCAGCGTCCGGTCAGTCCGGGGTTGCCAGCCGCCCGGCAGGCGTCCATATTGGGCGGCGAACGGGAAACGTACCATGACCATCGAGCCGCCGGAACGCCGGAACATCGCCGACCTCTTCCTCGACGCCCGCCTCCGGGAGGGGCGCGGGGATCGCCCCGCCGTCCTCACCGACTCCCGCGCGCACACCTACGCCGAGATCCATGCCCTGGCGAACCGCTACGGCAACCTTCTCGTCGACGCCGGCGCCGATCCCGAGGACCGCATCCTCATCGCCCTTCCGGACGGTCCCGACTACGTGGGCGCTCTCTTCGGGACCTTGAAGATCGGCGCGGTCGTCGTCATGGTGAACCCCGGCCTACCCGCCGCGGAGATCGCCGCGCTTCTCGACTACACGCGCGCGCGGATCGTCGTGACCGACGCCTCGGTCGCCGCCGCGTTCCGCGAGGCGGCGCGCGG
>DASTSZ010000199.1:0-4365 GCA_035760425.1 Candidatus Eiseniibacteriota bacterium
TTTTGTCACCTGCCAAAGATGACATGAGACTTCGGGCACCTAGGCGCATCCACCACCGCACCGCTACGGATCGTTAGCCAAACGCGCGATGCTCTTCCATGGAGAGCGCGGGAACGGACCCGCGACTCGTTCCGCGGAGGATCTGCGCGATGGCACCAACGAAGCGGCGATTGGCGAGGCGGGTGGAGTTGGAAGGGGCGGTGTCGATGCGCCTGGGCGCGTTCCTGCGCGAGCGGACGCTCGATCGATTTCTCGCCGCGCGGGACGCCATGCTCCTCTCCCGCGCCTACGACCCGAAGTCCACGGTGCTGCCCGACGTCTACCGGCTCCTCGGCCGGGGCCTCTACCACCAGGTGCTCGCCGTCGCCACGGAGTCGATGGCGAACTGGATCCTGAACCCGGGCATCCACTTCGTGGCGTCGCAGGCCTTCCGTGAACTCGGCGACGTCGAACGCGCCGACGCGGAGGCGGAGATGGGCCGCGCGCTGCTCGGCGGCCTCCTGATGACGGGCGACGGATCGCCGGAACACCCCTACCTCGTGCTGCGGGCGGCGGACGAGTACGACGTCCTGGCGAGCATGGGGCTCCGCTGCCGGGCGCATCAGGTGGCGTATCGGAACGGCCGCGCCTACGACGCGCTGGCGTGCGACGACGGACGGGACGTCTGGTTCGACGTGAGCGCGGCGGCGGGCGTGGGATTGAGGCCGGGCGTCGCGGCGTAGCGGCCGGACGGCGAAACGAGAGCGGCGGCGCGGCGGGCTCGCGGGCCCGCGCGGGCGCCGCGCTAGTGGTCGCGGGACTCGAGGACGCGGGTTCCGATGACGATGCCGGCCAGGCCGGCGATCAAAAGCACGCTCACGACCGGCAGCATCTCCGACCAGCCGAACCCGCGCCAGACCGCGCCCTCCACCGAGAGCACCGCGTACTTCACCAGACTGAAGTTGCTGACCCGCTGCATCCACTCCGGCATCGCGATCAGCGGCACCATGCCGCCCCCCGTCATCGACATGATCATCATGATCGCCCAGCCCGCGCCCGCGACGCTCGCCGGCGTGCGGCCGAGCGTGGCCACGATCATCATGACCCCCGTGAAGCAGAAGGCGGACGACGCGATCGCGACGGCGAGAAGGTGCGGGCTCGAGACGCGGATCTTGAAGAGGATCGCGCCGAGAACGATGACGACGGTCACCGCGGCGAGCGACGCGAGGAAGGCGGCGAGCCCCTTTCCCGCGAGTACTTGCGCGCGGCCGATCGGCGCGAGGCGGAGCCGCAGGAAGGTGCCGGTGATCCGTTCGTAGACGATGGAGACGGCGAACGACATGCAGACGCCGATGAGGGCCCACGCGACGGAGGAGGGGAAGGTCACCTCGTAGGCGGTGCGCGGTCCCGAATCGGCTTCGGCGATTTCGACCACGCGGAGGTTCGGGCCGCCGTCGTCCTCGCCGGCCGGCGTCGCCCCGCCCGGCATGGCGCCCGCGCCGCCGTCGACGGAACTCGAGTCGAGCGCCGTCATGAAGCGATCGAGCGACCGGAGGAGTTCGCTCCGGCGGTCCTTCGTCGCGGCGTCGACGGAGGGATCGTCCCGAAGCTTTTCCAGACTTCGCTGAATCATGTCGCGTCCGCCGCCGCCCGCCCCGAAGGACCCCCGCATCGACTGGAAGATCGCCGCGGTGACGAGCCCGCGGAGGTACTCCCGCTCGGCGGTCCGCCTCGGATCGATGCCGATCTCGATCCCGCTCGTGCTGTCCCCGCCGAAGCCGAAGTTCTCCCCGGCGCCCGGGAGGAGGGCGACGTAGCCGACGAGGTCGCCCCGCCGGACGAGGAGACGCGCGGAGTCGAGCGGCGCCTCTTGCGTGCGCAGCGCGTCCGACGCCTTCAGCCGCGCCACGACGGCGGCCGAATAGGGCGTGTGATCCTGATCGACGACGGCCACGGGCATGACGGCGCGCTTTCCGCCGCCGCCGCCGATCGAGCCGAAGAAGAAGGCGATCAGGATGGGGAAGCCGAGGACCCAGAAGAGGTCGCCTTTGTCGCGAAGGAGGAGCCGGAGGTCCTTGAGGGCGATCGCCCAGATCGCGTTCATGCGATGGCCCCCTAGTCCCGCAACCGCCGGCCGGTCAGGCGGAGGAAGACGTCCTCCAGCGTGGCCCGCTCGATCGAGACGTGTTGGAAGGCGGCGCCGGCGCCCATCGCCTGCTGGAGGATCTCGACCGGGCGTTCGCTCTGCACGCGCCAGCGGGGGCCGTCCCACGTCCCGCCGTTCACGTCGAGGGAGGCGGGGCGGTCGGCGAACTCGATCTCGACCGTCGGCGCGCCGCCGTACGCGCGAAGGAGCGCGTCGACCCGGTCGATGGCGAGGATCTTCCCGTGGTCCATGATCGCCACGCGGTCGCAGAGGCGCTCGGCCTCCTCCATGTAGTGCGTCGTGTAGAGGATCGTCCGCCCCTCGCGCTTCAGCGTCTCGATGGCCTCGAAAATGGCGTTTCGCGACTGCGGGTCGACGCCGACCGTCGGCTCGTCGAGGAGGATGACGGGGGGATCGTGGAGGAGTCCGCAGACGAGGTTCAGCCGGCGCTGCATGCCGCCGCTGTAGCCGCCGACGCGATCGCGCCGCCGATCCGCGAGTCCGGCGAAGTCGAGGGCCCAGCGCACGCGCTCGGCCCGGCGCGCGCCGGCGAGCCCGTAGAGCGAGCCGAAGAAGTCGAGGTTCTCCTCGGCGGTGAGTTCCTGGTAGAGCGCGAGGGCCTGCGGCGCGACGCCGATCCGCCGCCGAATGGCGGGGCGCGTCGGGTCGGACTCGCCGTCCACGACGACGCGGCCCGCGTCGGGGCTCAAGGCGCCGACGATCATGCCGATGGTCGTCGTCTTGCCCGCGCCGTTCGGTCCGAGGAGCCCGAAAGCTTCGCCCGGCGCGACGGTGAAGGAGAGATCGTCCACGGCCGTGAGCGCTCCATACGACTTCCGGAGCGAGGCGACTTCGATCGCGTGCATGACCGCGGAGTATGGCCCAGGACGGCGGGCGCGGGCGAGTGCTATCCTGGGCCGTCAGGGACGACCCCACCCGGGAGGAACGCATGCTCCGAGACCGAATTCGATCCGTGCGGCGGTTGCCGCGCCACCTGCTCCTCGCCGCACTCTCCGTCCTCGCGCTCGGCGGAATCGCCGGATGCGCGGGTCTTCGCGAGGCGATCGCGCTCCATCAGGTCGACTTCCGCTACGACCGCATCTCCGATCCCGCGATCGTGGGCATTTCGCTGGCTCGCCTCACGCGGTACGAGGACCTCTCGCTCGTCGACGTCGGGCGCCTGGCGCTCGCCGTCGCCTCGAAGGACGTGCCGCTCGACATCACGGTCCACCTGGAAGGGAAGAACCCGGCCACGAACAACACGACCGCCCGCATGATGAAGCTCGACTGGACCTATCTCGTCGACGACCAGTCGATCATCTCGGGGCAGCTGACGCGGGAGATCGTCTTCCCGCCCGGCGAGACGAGCGACGTGCCGGTCGGCGTCCGGTTCAATCTCGCCGAGTTCTTCGGGAGCGACGGGAAGGCCCTCTTCGACACCGCGCTCATCCTGTCGGGGCAGCGGACGACGACGAAGCGGGTCGGGCTCCGGCTCACGCCCACGATCGAGACGTCGCTCGGACCGATCCGCTATCCGGTGCCGATCACGCTCGACCTGGCGGCCCGCAACTAGGCGGACCGCCTCCGGGCGCCCGGCGCGCTCGTATCGGTACCCCCTAGGGACCACGGTCCCGCGCGCGAGCGGGTGGTACGCTCGAAGTCGATGGCCGCGTACCGAAGTGGGGTTCGATTCCTGCTTGTGGGCGCGCTGCTCCTGGCCGCGCGCGCGGAACCGCTCTACCCCGGGTCCGCGCTCGCGGCGACGCCGTCGCCTCCGTCGGCCGAGGCCGTGCTCGCGAAGCTCGACGACCTCTACCGGTCGAAGACGAGCGTCGGCCGGCTCGAACTCCTGGCCGCCTCCCCGCGCACGACGCGCACGCTTCGCGTCAAGGCGTGGACGCGCGGCGAGGACGACGCGCTCATCGTGATCGAGTCTCCCGCGCGCGAGGCGGGGACCGCCACGCTTCGCGTCGGCCGGAATCTCTGGAACTACCTCCCGCGAATCTCCCGCACGATCCGCGTTCCTCCCTCGATGATGCTCGGCTCCTGGATGGGGACCGATTTCACGAACGACGACCTCGTGAAGGAGTCGTCGCTCCGAAAGGACTTCGTCTCGCGCGTCGACCGCCGCTCCGAGGCTCCGCCGGGCTGGTGGCTCGCGCTCGAGGTGAAGCCGGGCATCGTGGGCCGCTGGTCCCGGATCGAGATCCTCATCACCGACGACTGGCTCCCGGTCGAGG
>DASTSZ010000200.1:0-2146 GCA_035760425.1 Candidatus Eiseniibacteriota bacterium
GACGAGCAGACTCTTCGCGAGCGCGCCGGCGCGGCGCCACCCGGCCCCGATCGATCCGGCCCAGAGAAACGCCAGCAGGAGGAAGAGCGCGACGTTCGCCGCGAAGTCGGTCCGATAGAGGCGGCCCGGGTGGAATTCGGGAATGTGGCGAAACTTGGCCCAGGCGGCGTCCCACGGGACGGGCGTGAAGTCGAGCGGAACGAGGCATCCGTAGAGGACGAAGAGGGTGTAGACCGCGGCCACGGCGCGGAGGGCCGACGGGGGCGCGGCGTCGGGCGCCGCCGGTCCGGATGGAAGTCGAGCCGCCACCGGCGCATGGAACCACGACAAGGCCCCCTTACGCCAGTCCCGGCATTCTTTTCCGCTAAGCAATGGACGAATTCGGGCCGATATCCCTCACGTCACGGCGGGTCGCCATCGGCGGCCTGGCGCCACGGGGGCGCCGCCGCGGCAAGGGGGTAACTGCGCGTTGAATCTCAATGTCGCCATCGTCATGCCGGCCGGACCGGAGCGGGATGCTCTGGTCGATCACGTCGCCACGCAGAAGTGCGCGGTGCAGGTCGCGGATCGTGTGGAGGATTTCCTCGCCCGCGGGGGGGAGGAAATGTGCTCGCTGGCGATTCTCGACTTCGGGGATGGATCCCTGGGGTCCGGCCGCGCCTCGTCCTCGGACGCTTCGTCGTTCGCCGAGCGCCGGGACGCCGTTCGCCGCCTGAAAGAGAAGTGGCCGCGCATGCAGTTGGCCGCGTTTCTCGACCGGTCGAACGCCGCCGACGCGGCGGAGATGAACGAACTCGGAATCCGCAATCTCTTCCTGAAGCCGATCCGCTTCGACGCCGTCGAGGGGCTCCTGAAGGCCGCCGGACGGAGCGCCGTGCAGCAGGCGCGCGAGCAGCGGGAGTCGTCGCGCGTTCGGGAGGAGTTCCGCTTCGACCGAATCCTCGGCGAGAGCGACGCGCTCCGCCGGAGCATCGAGCTGGCGCAGAGCGTCTCCCTCTCCAGTGCCACCTCGGTCCTCATCCTGGGCGAGAGCGGCGTCGGCAAGGAGCTCTTCGCGCGCGCCATCCACGGCGAGAGCCCGCGCGCCCGCGGCCCCTTCCTCGAGATCAACTGCGCCGCCATTCCGCGCGAGCTGTTGGAGAGCGAACTCTTCGGCCACGAGAAGGGCTCGTTCACCGACGCCACGCAGCAGCGTGTCGGTCTCTTCGAGGCGGGCGAAGGCGGGTCGGTCTTCCTGGACGAAGTCGGCGAACTGCCGCTCCAGTTGCAGGCGAAGCTCCTGAAGTTTCTCGACAACAAGGTCGTTCGCCGGGTCGGCGGCACGCGCGACATCGCCGTCGACGTCCGCATCCTGGCCGCGACGAACCGGGATCTCTCCGGCGAAGTCCGCCAGGGCCGTTTCCGCGAGGATCTCTACTACCGATTGAACGTCGTGCCGATCGTCGTGCCGCCGCTCCGCGAGCGGGGCGACGACATCGTTCGTCTCGCGCACGCCCTCTGCGAGCGCGTCTCGCGCAAACTCGGGCGGACCGGGAAGCTGACGCCGGCGGCCGAGCGCGATCTCATGCGCTATCCGTGGCCCGGCAACGTTCGGGAACTCGGAAACGTGATCGAACGCGCCGTGCTCCTCGCCAAGGGCGACGAGATCGGCCCCGCCGAACTCGCGCTCCCGCGCGTCGGCGGCGCGAACGGGTCCGAGCCGCCGAGCCTCAACGATCTCGGCCTTCGCTTCCCGGCCGACGGCATCTCGCTCGTCTCGCTCGAGAAGGCGGCCATCGAGGGCGCCCTCACGCGCACGGGCGGAAACGTCGTGGAGGCGGCCAAGCTCCTGCATATCGGCCGCGGCAGCCTCCGCTGCAAGATGCGGCGTCATCGCATCGACCGGACCGAGCCTCGCCCGGTGACGCCCTCCTCGGGCTCGCCGGAACTAATCCGCGCCTAGCGCGCCCCTCCCGCGGCCCGTTTCGTTCGGAAACCGCGAACGCCGCGCGGCGCCTTCGCTTGACACCACCCGGCCCCGCCCGTAGCCTTTCCTCCGTAGCCTCCAAAGTTTGTCGAACCCAATCCCACCTCCGACGCGTCTCTAATCGAGGCAACCGTGGCCCAGGAACTGAAGGCCGTCCCGGACGAAACGCTCGTGCGCCGC
>DASTSZ010000201.1:0-3196 GCA_035760425.1 Candidatus Eiseniibacteriota bacterium
GTTCGACGGTTACTGGGGCAACCTCCGCCCCGCGCTCTCCTACGCCGTCGATCACGGCGCCGCGGGCGCTTCGGCGGCGTACTCGCGATTGACCGGCGCGTCCAACTACGCGACCGGCGCGGCGACGCTGAACGACGTGCCCGTCTGGGGCGTGAAGCCGCGGACGACCGGTTCGCCCTCGGGGGACACCACGCCGCCGAATCCTCCCGCCGGCCTCATCGCCCGCTAGCCGAACTCAGCCCCCCCGACCGCGCATGCGGGACGGGCGCCGCTCCGATGAGCCTCGCGCCGCCGTTCTTGCGCGTTCTGATGGGTGACGAATCCGGCGGAATCGGATTAGTCTCCACCCGAACGAATGAAGTCTGGGCCGTGCCACGCCCGGGATCGCTTTCCTCAAATCCTAGAAGGAGCCACCGCATGGTTCGCCGGTCGAACTCCCGATCGTGGAAACTCCCGCTCGTCGTTGTTGCGATTCTCGGCTGCGCCCTCGCGTCCGCCCCGCCCGCGTACGCGATCCCTGGGGTCGGCGGGCTCGCGAAGAAGGCCAAGGAGAAAGCGGCGAAGGCGGCGGGCGTGAAGGACGAGGCCGCGGGCGAGCAGGTCAAGGGCGACACGAACGTCGAGTTCAACGACGAGGTGCTCGAACTCACCGGGGATCGAATCGACCGGGTGATTCAGACGTTTCAATCCGCGGTCGACGCGAGCGCCGGACGGTCCGAACTGGTCGATAAGCTCAACAAGACGAGCGAGGAGCGTTCCAGTCTCTGGGAGAAGGACGGCGAGAAGGTGATGGAGATTCGCCAGAAGCGGGACGAGGTCGAGGGTTGTTACCACGAAGGCTACCAGGAAGCGCAGGAGCGGGCGACGCAGGAGTACACCCAGAAGGCGATGGGCAGCGATCCGGCCCTGCTCCAGAAGTTCACCCGCATCGCCCAGGAGTACAACGCCGCCTCCGCGAAAGGCGATAGCGCCGCGATGAAAGCCGCCCATGCGGAGCTGATTTCGTTCGCCGTCGCGTCGAAGGAAGACTCGATCGCGGTTCGCAAGAAATGCGGTCCGCTCCCGCCGCCGCTGCCGGCGGAGGGCAAGCTCGACGCGCTCGACAAGCAGATGGAGTCGCTTTCGAATCAGATCCGGAAGATCGACGAGAAGGTCTCCGAGGCGCAGGCGAAACAGGGCGGCATGGACCGGAAGCAATTCGGCATGGCGGCCGAACGGATCCAGATGTACGTGGCGTGGCGCCAGATGAAGTCGTACTCGCGATCGGCGACGCGAGGCTTCACGAACGAAGAGATCGAGGCCATGGAGAAGCGGCTCGAGAAGTTGATCGCGCTCTTCGGCTGAGGCCCTGATCGGCGTGCGCTCGGCGCTCACATCGCTCTTGGTCGCCGGCCTTGTCGGCGGGCTCGCGTGGCATTTCGTGAGTCCGGCCACCGCGGCGGCGGGCGGCGGCGCGACGCTTTCGGTCCGGCGCGCCGGAGCCTGGCATGTCTGGTGGCGCGCCGACCAGGCGCCCGCGCGGTGGAGCGCCCCCGACACCACGCTCTCGAATGCGCTCGCGTGGCGCCGCCTCGCCCCTGGTCTCGACGTCGCGACGCTTCGGCTCGCCTGCGCCGCGCCGGCGTGGCGTTCGAAGCTCGTGGTCGCCCGCCTCGACCCGCGCCTCCTCCACCTCTCCCTTCAACTCGATCTCACGCGCGATCAGCGCCCCGCCTGGACGATCGACCGCGCGCCCGAAGACGCGCTCCTCGCCGTGAACGCGGGACAATTCGTGGGCGGCATGCCGTGGGGGTGGGTGGCGCGCGACGGCCGGCAACTCCTCCGCCCCGGCGCCGGCCCTCTCGCGACCGCGATCACCATCGACGCGGCGGGACGCGTCCGGTGGGCCCACGCCGACACGCTCCTCTCGACCGCGGACGCCGTCGTCGGATTTCAGTCGTACCCGACGCTCCTCTCCCACGACGGGGTGGTGCCGGCCCCGATCCGGAAACCGGGCGGCGGCGTGAGCCACGAACACCGCGACGCGCGCCTGGCCCTCGGCGAGACGAGGGACGGCCATCTCCTCATCGTGCTCACGCGATTCGATGCGATGGGGGAGATCACGGGGGCCCTGCCGCTCGGTCCGACGACGCCCGAAATGGCGGCGATCATGGGGGCGCTCGGTTCGCGCGACGCCGTCATGCTCGACGGCGGGATCTCCGCGCAGTTGCTGCTCCGCGACCCGGGGCGGGCCGCGCCGCTTCGTTGGCCGGGGATGCGGAAGGTGCCCCTTGCGCTGATCGCGCGGGCGCGGGCGCCGGTGAGCCCGCGATCGCCCTCGCCCTCGCCGCCCTAACTAGCCGCCAAGCAGCCGTTGTTTGAACTTTTTCCCGAGCGACGGCTTCGGCCCGAGCGCGAGCGCGAAATAGGCGTCGGCGAATCCCTTGCCGCGCATCATCCCGATCGGGATCCCGTTGATCTCCACTTCGGAACCGCGGCCCGGGAGATAGGTCACCGTGATCTCGTCGCCCTTCCGGAAGTCTCGCATCCAGCGGCAGAGCGTTCGGAACTGCTCGCGGACCTCCGCGGTCGCATGCGGCGAATTCGCCTTCAGCCCGTCCCGCCACGCCTCGCAGATCCGCTCGGCGCCGACGCTCCGCATGAAGTGAGTGACGTATCGCCGCGGCGAATCGGCGGCGAGAATTGCGTCCGCGCGGCTCGAACGTTCGCTCAGGTAGAGACCCGCCACGAGCACCTGGAATCCGAACTTCCGGTAGTTCGCCATCCCGTTCAGCCGAAGGAGCCGACCCTCCACGCGGACCGAGTCGGCCATCGAGACGCCCGATACGCGACCGGCGACGGCAGGGCCGGCGAGAAGGAGCGGTGCGGCGTGGAGCGATATCGCGAGCGAGAGCGCGAGCGTTCGGTTCAGGTGGCGTTTCATCGCCGCCAACGATAACCACGCTCGCGGCGAGCCGATACGAAATTCCATCGCGCGGCGGGCCGCGCTCCTTCTCGTCGCCAGAATCTCCGCCCGTTGGTATCTTCGACGCCGTGAGCGATCGATCGAACGCGCGACCCTCGTCCGCACGCAACTGGCTGCCGTTTCTCCCGGCGCTCGTCGTAGTCATTCTCAACCTCCCGAGCCTCCTTCTCGGCTACTTCTGGGACGATTTCTACTTCCTCACGTTCAAAGGGACCGGCGACGTCTGGGCGA
>DASTSZ010000202.1:0-7559 GCA_035760425.1 Candidatus Eiseniibacteriota bacterium
GCTCCGCCCGATCGCGAGATGGTCCGTGGCGACCGGATCTACGATACCTTTCGGACCGACCCGGAGCGAGTTCGCCGCTACGCGACAGCCGACGTGACCGAAGTCGCGGCCCTGGCCCGACTCCTCGGCGGCGCGGCCTACGCGCTGGCGCAGCTGGCCCCGCGTCGATATGAACGGTTGGCGGACGCAGGCGCCGCCACGGGCGTGATCGACCCGCTGCTGGTGCGAACCTATCTGCGCGCGGGGCACGCCTTGCCGGCGCATGAGCCCGGGGACGGAACCACGCACAGCGGCGCCGCCCTCCACTTGTTCGCGACCGGCGTGGCCCATCGAGTGGTGAAGGCGGATGTCGCCAGCCTCTACCCGTCCTTGATGCGCGCGCATCGGATCGGGCCGAAGCGCGACCGGCTCGGGGCGCTGCTGGCCTTGGTGGACGGGCTCGTCGAACGGCGGCTCGCCGCGAAGGCGGCGGCCAGGACCGCGCCCGCCGGTTCGGCCGAACGCTTCGCGCACGAAGCGATGTCCGCGGCGATGAAGCTCGTCGTGAACACCGCGTACGGCTATCTGGCCGCCGGGGGACTCACTCGGTTCGCCGACGTGCACGCGGCCAACGAAGTGACCCGGCGCGGACGCGAGACGCTCGATCTCTTGTGCCGGGAGCTTCGGGCGCGCGGGGTCACGCGCCTCGAAGCCGATACCGACGGGGTCTACTTCGCCTGCCCGCCCGGCTGGACCGAGGCGGAGGAGCGGCGCGTGGTGGCGGAGGTCGGGGCGCTCCTGCCTCCTCTCGTTCAGCTGGAGTTCGAGGGGCGCTACGCCGCGATGCTGTCCCACGAACCGAAGAACTACGCGCTCCTCGGCTACGACGGCCGCCTTCTTCTCCGCGGCGTCGCGTTTCGCTCGAGCCGCGCCGAGCCCTTCGGCGAGGCGTTTCTCCGTCGCGCCATCGCGCGCCTCTTGGCCGGCGACATCCCCGGCGTGCGCCAGGCCTACGTCGAGTCGGTCGACGCGCTTCGGGGACGGGCCTATTCCACGTACGAGGTGTCGTCGCGCGTGCGATTGACGAAGACGCCGTCGCAGTATCGCGTATCGCGGGAGAGCCGGCGCGAGCACTCCTACGAAGCGATGCTCGCGGCCGATCGGCCACGGTGGCGGAGCGGGGAACGGGTTCGCGTGTTTCGAGCGCGCGATGGAGCGACGCGTCTCGCGGCCGATCGCACCGAGCCCGCCGAAGGGGCGTCCGACTTGCGCGACTATGATGTCGAGCACTACCTGCGCGTTCTCAAGGGCACCTATGTCTCGCGGCTGGCCCGCGCCTTCACGCCGGCCGACTTTGCCACCCTCTTCGCCGACCCGGAACAGCCGTCGCTCTTTCCCACGGCGTACGGCGAGATCCGGCCGGTGCTGCGAGAGATCCATGACTAGGAAACAGGAACTGATCGCCGACTTGAGGACGGTCTACGGCGATTGGGAGCGACTGCTGAGCGCCGCAGACGCCGAGCAACTCGCCGCACGGCGCGTCACCTCCAAGTGGACGCTGAAGGACGCGGTCGCTCACGTGATGGCGTGGCAGCAGATCTCGATCGCTCGAATGCAGGCGGCGAAGGCGGGGGGGGAGCCCGACATGCCGGCGTGGCTCGGCGGAGCGGACCCCGCCTATGCCAACGAGCATGTGCACGAGTTCAACGCCCGGATCCATGCCGAGCACGAGGCCAAGCCATGGCTGGAGGTGTTTCGCGAATGGCGGGAGGGTTTCGCCCGATTCCTCGAACTGGCGGAGACGATCCCGGAGGATGCCCTCATCGAGCCCGGCCGGTACGCATGGCTCCGCGGATACTCACTCGCGGATGTTCTCGCGGGGTCGTGCGAGCATCACCGAGAGCACCTCGATGCCGCGCTTCGGGCGTTGGCCGACTGACCCGTCGGCGCCCCGACGACAGGAAGTAGTTTCACACAGAGGCTATACTTCACATCCCACCGGCGACTGAGCGCCGGACTCGCGACGAGGAGAGCCCTACCATGGATTCGAAAGCAATCGATCGACCGGGGACGGCCCCGGCGCCGGAAGCCCTGGCCAAATTCAAAGAGAATCAGAAACAGGGGTGGGCTCACTTCGCGCCCCTCGAGGCGAACACGACGCCGCCCGCCGCCCAGCTCGTCAAGTTCGCGCGCGTGACCGCGGGGCAGCGACTGCTCGACGTGGCGTGCGGGACGGGCGTCGCCGCCATCACGGCCGCGCGCCTGGGCGCCAAGGTCCGGGCGCTCGACTTGACCCCGGAACTCCTCGCGCGGGCCCGCGAGAATGCGGCCATCGCCGACGTCGACGTGGACTGGCGGCAAGGAGACGCGGAAGAACTTCCGTACCAGGATGGGGAGTTCGATGTCGTGTTGAGCCAGTTCGGCCACATGTTCGCGCCGCGACCCGACGTCGTCCTCGGCGAAATGCTTCGCGTGCTCAAACCGGGCGGGACGATCGCGTTCTCGACCTGGCCGCCGGAACACTCGGTCGGGAAGATGTTCCTGCTCATGTCGAGTTACATGCCGCCCCCGCCGATCGAAGTGCCGCCGCCGGTTCTCTGGGGCGATCCCAATATCGTGCGCCAGCGTCTCGGCGGCGCGGTCAAGGAAATCGCGTTCAGCCGCGAGGTGATGCGCGTTCCGACGTTGAGCCCGGAGCACATTCGCGTCAATTCGGAGAAGTCGGTGGGGCCGCTGATCAAGCTGGTCGAAGCGCTCTCCGAGAAGGCCCCCGACCGTCTCGCCGCGTTCCGGCGCGAGTACGATCGATTGGCGGCGGAGTACATCGAGGACAACGCGCTTCGGCAGGACTACTTGATGACGCGGGCGCTCAAGGTCTAGGTTCGGCCCGGCCGGACGCATGAGCGAAACGAGCGGGGAAGGGGACGATAGCGCGTCCGTCGTGGACGCCATTCGACGCGAGCATTCGCTCGAGGGCGATCTCGAACGATTTGCGAGCGGCTCGGTCCCGGTCTATGCCGTCGGAACCTGGCACGTCGTGAAGCTCTTCCCGCCGGAAGAGCGGGCGTTCTTCAACACCGAGACGGCGGCTCTGACCCACCTCGACGGCCGCCTCCCCATCCCGACCCCACGCGTGATCGCGGCGGGCCGGCGCGGCCCGTGGCATTACGTCCTGATGACGCGGATGTCGGGAGACCGGCTGTCCGAGGCATGGCCGACGATCGATCCGCCCGGCCGCCTTCAATTGATGCGCGAGATGGGGGCGGCGCTCGCCGAGCTCCATGCGGTCGCGACGAACGATCTCGAACCCCTGGTCGTCGATTGGCAGCGTTTCATCGACACGCAGCGAATCACCTGCCGCGACCGTCAGATGGCGAAGGGCCTGGCGGCTCCGTGGGTGGAGGCGGTGGACGACTTCCTGGCGCGCTGGACGCCACGAGACGACGGCCGGCGAGTCCTGCTTCACACGGAAGTGATGCGAGAGCACATCCTGGTCGAGCGTCGCGGCGGGGCCTGGCGAATCGGCGGCCTCATCGACTTCGAGCCGGCGATGCTCGGCGCGCCCGGATACGAATGGGCCGCCGTCGGCATCTTCGTGGCGAGCGCCGAGCCCGGACTGCTCGCGGCCCTACTTGAAGCCTACGGCGCCGACGTAGAAGACGAATTCCCGATGCGCACGATGGCCTACGCGCTTCTCCACCGCTACAGCAACCTGCGCTGGTATCTGGAACGACTCCCGGCGATCGATGGAGCCGGCGATCTCGAGTCGCTCGCGCGAAGGTGGTTCACCCCGTGATGCGCACGGGGCGCCGGCCATCTGAGAGAATCCGGCTCCGTGAGGGGGTCAAATCGATGAACGTGGCGGCTGGCGCGTCATGAGGCCGTCGGCGGGTCGGGGCTGAGGGCTTGTAGGAAAGGGGCTACCGAAAATCCTCCATCAACGTCTCCAGCGCGCTCGAGCCGGGGCAGAGGGACTCGAAGGGGAGATGGATGAGCGGCGTGTCGCTCGTGTTGTTCATGCCGTGCATGTCGGGGACCGACTCGTCCAAGTACAAGAGCCCGGTCGGAATCGTCCCCTGCGTCTGCTGATCTTGCACGTACTGGAAGACCTTGGCCCTATTTCCGGGGTCGTAGCCCTTCGGAAGGGCCGAGAAGCGCACGAGGCTCCCGTCGTGCATCGCGATCGTGGTGACGCCCTTGGGTCCGATCGGCGCCACGATTTCCTTGGCGGGCGGAACCAGGTCGGTCTGGGTGACCGACTTCTCGTGGCGGCGAGTGTAGAGGTAGCTCTTGGTGGAGCCCTCGTGGTCGTTGAAGGTCACGCAGGGGGAGATGACGTCGACCAGCGCGAGTCCGCGGTGCATCAACCCGGCCTTCAGAATCGGAATCAACTGCTGCTTGTCGCCCGAGAAGCTCCTAGCGACGAACGTCGCGCCGATGGAGAGTCCGAGTAGCACCGGATCGATCGGCGACATCTGGTTCTCCTCGCCCTTCTTCAACTTCGATCCGACGTCGGCCGAGGCCGAGAACTGCCCCTTGGTCAGTCCATAGACGCCGTTGTTCTCGATGACGTAGAGCATCCGGACATTGCGCCGGATGGCGTGCGACAACTGGCCCATGCCGATCGAAAGGGAATCGCCGTCGCCGGAGATGCCGATGTAGTAGAGCCCGCGATTGGCCGCCGCCGCGCCCGTCGCCACGGCGGGCATGCGGCCGTGCACGCTGTTGAATCCGTGCGCGCCCGACGCGAAGTAGGTCGGGGTCTTGGACGAACATCCGATGCCGCTCATCTTGGCGATCTGCTGCGGCTGGATGGAGAGTTCCCAGAGCGCCCGGATCAGCGCCGCGGTGATCGAGTCGTGCCCGCAGCCCGCGCACAACGTCGACATCGCCCCTTCGTAGTCGCGGACGGTGAGCCCGACGTCGTTCGTCGGCGAGCCGGGGTGCGCGGCGATCGGTTTGGAGATCGATGGCATCCGCGGCCTACCCTTCCTCTCCGCGAGCGTTCTCGGGAATGCTCCCGACTTCTCGCGCGACTTCACCGGACGGTCGTCCCATGGCCGAGAGGACGCCCTCCACGACTTGGCCGGCGCTCAGGGGGAAGCCGCCGTAGAAGAGAAGCGACTTGAGCTTCTCCTTTGGGACGTTCGTTTCGAGCGCGATCATGGACTTCAGCTGATGGTCTCTGTTCTGTTCGACGATGTAATTGACGTCGTGGGTATTCAAGAACGTCTCCACCTCGGCGCCGAACGGGAAGCCGCGAATGCGCATGTAGTCGCCGGGAATCCCCATCTCCGACAAGAGATCGAGCGCCTCGCGCACGGCCGCGTCGCATCCGCCGAGCGTGACGAGCGAGAAGCGCGCCTGCGTCTTCGCCGCGCCGCGTCGCGCCGACTCGATGACCGGCGACGGGACGAACCGGGCCGCGGCGGCGTGCTTCTTGACGAGCCGGTCGACCACGATCTGATACTCCTCGGGCACCTCGGTGTACCCGCCCAGCCGGTTATGGCCGGAGCCGCGCGTCAGGTACGCTCCCTTGGGCGATACCCCCGGAAGCGTGCGGGGCGTCACGAAGTTCTCGTCCTCGTCCGAATAGCGGTGGAAGGTCTTCAGTTTGTCGATCTGCTCCGAAGAGAGCACACGCCCGCGGTCGGGCTTGTAGCTGTCGCTCCATTTCAAGCGAGGCACCACCCAGTCGTTCATCCCGATATCGAGATCGCTCATCAAGATCACCGGCGTCTGGAATTGCTCGGCCAAGTCGAACGACTTCACGGCGAACTCGAAACACTCGGCCGGATTCGCCGGGAACAACAGGATGTGCTTGGTGTCTCCGTGCGACGCGTAGGCGCAGGAGAGCAGGTCGGCCTGCTGAGTCCGGGTCGGCATGCCCGTGGACGGCCCGACCCGCTGAACATCGACCAGGACGGCCGGGATTTCCGCGTAGTAGGCGAGCCCAAGGAACTCGTTCATCAACGAAACTCCGGGCCCGGACGTCGACGTGAAGGCGCGCGCGCCGGCCCACCCGGCGCCGATGACCATGCCGATGGCCGCGAGTTCGTCTTCGGCCTGGAGGATGGCGAAGTTGTTCTTCCCGGTCTCGGGGTCTTTGCGGTAACGCTCGCAGAGGCCCTTGAACGATTCCATCACCGACGTCGCGGGCGTGATCGGATACCACGCCGCGACCGTGCAGCCCGCGTAGAGCGCGCCCAGCGCGGTGGCCGTGTTCCCGTCGATCAGGATCTTGTCGCCGTTGGCGTCCATCCGCTGCGTCCGAAACGCGAGGGGGCACTCGAAGTTCTTCTTGGCGAACTCATAGCCCAGCGCCAACGCCTTGCGGTTGGACTCGAGCAGCGTCTTCTTCTTGCCCAGCGTCTCCTGCAGGAGCTGCTCGACCACGCTCAGGTCCATGTCGAGGAGCGCGACCAGGCTGCCGGCGTAGGCGATGTTCTTCATGAGAATCCGTTCGCGGGACTCGCGGAAGTTCTCGACGCAGAGTTGCGCGAACGGAACGCCCAAGAAGGTCACGTCGGGACGCTGAAGGCTCGCGTCGAGCGGCCAGGTCGAGTCGTAGAGCACGTACCCGCCCGGCCGAACCTCCCGGACGTCGCGCGCGTAGGTCTGCGCGTTCATGGCGACGATCAGGTCGTATTCCAAGGCCCGGGCCGTGCGGCCGTCCTTGTTCACGCGAATCTCATACCAGGTGGGAAGCCCCTGGATGTTCGACGGGAACAGGTTCTTCCCGGAGACGGGAATGCCCATCCGGAAAATCGCCTGCATCAGCAGCCCGTTCGCGGAGGCCGAACCGGTGCCGTTGACGTTGGCGATCTTGAAGGCGAAGTCGTTTATGCCGGCGTTGGCTTGGCGCATGGGCTGTGCTTCGCGTAGGGGAGAAGGATGTCGGACAGCTGCATGTCCCACGCCGCGGTGGGACAGCGCTCGGCGCAGAGGCCGCAGTGCACGCAGAGGTTCTCGTCCTTGAGCATCACCCGCTTCGTCTGAGGCAGCTCCTCCGAGACGAACAGGGCCTGCCCAGGTTCGAGGGCCGGCGCCGTGAGCCGGAGCTTCAAGTCCTTCTCCTCGCCGTTGGGCGCGATCGTCAGGCAGAGAACGGGGCAGATGTCGACGCAGGCGTCGCACTCGATGCAGCGCGGCGCGTCGAACACGGTCTGCACGTCGCAATTCAGGCAGCGCTCCACCTCGCGGGCCGCCTGCTCCGGCGTGAATCCGAGCTCGACCTCGACCGACAGTTCCCGAAAGCGCGCGGTCAGGTCGATATGCTTCATCTTCTGGCGATGGACCGGATTGAAGTCGTTGGAATAGCTCCACTCCGAGAGGCCCATCTTCCGGCTCGTAAGATTCAGCCCGCGTGGCGGCCGCAGGGCCACCGGTTCGCTCTGCGCGTACTGGTGAATCGAAATGGCGGCCTCGTGCCCGTGGGCGACCGCCCAGATGATGTTCTTCGGGCCGAACGCCGCATCGCCGCCGAAGAACACCCGCGGATGGGTGGACTGCATGGTGACGGCATCCACCACGGGCATGCCCCACTTGTCGAACTCGATGCCGGCGTCGCGCTCGATCCA
>DASTSZ010000203.1:0-7131 GCA_035760425.1 Candidatus Eiseniibacteriota bacterium
GAGCGAGGCGACTTCTCGGCGCGTCTCTGGCCCGTGGCGGAGCAGGCGCCGGTCTTTGTCCCGGACGCGACGGCCCTCCTCGATCCGGCGCACGCCGCCGACCGCCGCCTGCTGGACGCCGGCGCGCGATCCCTCTGCATCGCGCCCATTCGCGTCGACGGACGGCCGCTCGGCCTCCTTGTCCTGTCGAGCACGCGCGCCGGCGCGTTCGATCCCTCTCAGATATCGACCCTCACCCCGATCTTCGACTTCCTCGCCCTGGCCGCCGAGCGCGAGCGGCTCTGGGCGAACGAGCAGGCGCGCCACGCTCGCCGCGTGAAGCTCGAGGCGCTGCTGCCGACGCTCGCCGAGTCGCTCGACGTCCGGAAGGTCTTCCTGAGCGCGTCGAAGGTGATCCAAGAGGTGCTGCCGCACGACGTACTCGCGTTCGCCCTTCTCGCCGCGGATCGCGGCGGCGTGCGCGTGCAGGCGGCGACGGAACAGGGCGTGATGGAACTTCCGGAGTACCGCTTCAGCAACGAGGAGGAAGCGCTCGACTCGAACTGGCAGTACCTCCTGGCCTACGACCTCGAGCCGGTCGACGCCGTCTCGGTTCGCGCGCGGATCTCGCCGCGCGAGGCGCCGGAGCGCGTCGAGGTCGTGACCCGCCCGGGCGCCGCCTGGATGGCGTTCATCACGAGGGCGCGCATTCGTTCCACGATGCGAGTGCCGATTCGCGCGAAGGATCGCCCGATCGGCGGCATCGTCTTCATGTCGCGAAGCGCCGACGCCTACGACGGGGAGGACGGTGTCCTGGCCTCGCGCATCGCCGACCACGTCGCGCTCGCGCTGGCGCACCAGGAACTGGCCGAGGAGGAACGGCGGATCGCGCTCGCCGAGGAGCGGGCGCGCGTGCTGGAGGGGCGCGTGGACGCGCTCTCGCGCGAACTCGACCGCTTCAGCGCGCACCGGGCGCTCGGACAGTCGGCGTCGTGGAAGAAGGCGCTGGCCGACGCCACCCAAGTCGCGGGGACCGATACGACGGTGCTCGTGACCGGCGAGTCGGGAACCGGTAAGGAAGTGATCGCGCGCTTCATCCATCGCGGATCGAAACGCGCGAAGGGGCCCTTCGTCGCGCTCAACTGCGCCGCGCTGCCGGAGCAACTGTTGGAGTCGGAACTCTTCGGGCACGAGCGGGGCGCCTTCACGGGCGCCGTGGAGGCTCGACCCGGAAAGATCGAGCAGGCCTCGGGCGGGATGCTCTTTTTGGACGAGGTGGGGGAGATGTCGCCTTCGGTGCAGGCGAAGTTTCTTCGCGTGCTCCAGGAGCGGGAGTTCCAGCGCGTGGGCGGGTCGAAGACGATCAAGGCCGATGTGAGGATCGTGGCCGCGACGAATCGCGACCCGCGCGCCGCCATCGCGAAGGGAGAATTCCGGGAGGATTTGTATTACCGGCTCGGCGTCTTCGAGATCCACCTCCCGCCGCTTCGTGAGAGGCCGGAGGACATTCTGGTGTTGGCGGAAGCCTTCCTGGAGGAGGTGGGGCGCACCGTGGGCCGGCCCGCGGCGGGCATCTCCGAGGATGCGCGCGAGCAGATGCTCGTCCACTCGTGGCCGGGGAACGTGCGCGAACTTCGCAACGCGATCGAGCGGGCCGTGATCTTGGCGCACGGAGGTCTCGTGACGCGCGAGCACCTGCCGATCACCGTGGCGCGGCCGCCGGCGGAGCGCGTGGCGATCGCGGCGCCGGAGGCGGCGGCGTTTCCGGTCGAAGGCGTGGCGTTGCAGGCGGTGGAGAAGGAATTGCTGTTGAAGGCGATGGCGAAGGCGGGAGACAACAAGTCGCAGGCCGCCAAGCTGCTCGGATTGTCGCGAGGGCAGCTCTATTCGCTACTTCGGAAGCACGGGCTCACGGATGCGCGACGCTGAACTCCCGGCTCACCCCGCCTTCACCACATCCCACACCCGCACCGGCAGAATGATCACCGGAATCCCGTGAAACAGGAGCCGACGCTGGAGCGCGTAGGCTGTCTGATCGTGAAGAAAGCGTGTGAGCAGCGTTTCGCGCTCGAACACGAGGCGCCCCGCGAACACGGTCGGGGCGGGGAACTCGCCGGCGATCGCGGTGCTGATCCCCTCCAATTCCTCGGTGACGTCCGTGCCTAGGGCGTACCGATACTCCGCATAACACCCCAGCCGCCGTGCGAGATAGACGTACTTTTCGAGATCCTCGCGCACCCGCGCCTCGAGCGCGCCCAATTCCTGGACGCCCTTGAACTGCGCCGAGTCGACGACCCCCACGGAGACGAAGACGAAGTCCTTGAATTGCTCGGGGAAGAGCCGGTGGATCCAGAGAAACGTGTGGATTCCGAGCCCGCTGTAGGACTCGACGAGCATGACCGCGGTCGGGCCATTCTCGGATCGGGCGCGCACCGCGCCCGCCACGGGTAGGGGCAGGTCGAGGAGCGAGTCGTCGAGGGTGCGGATGTGGCGGCGCACCCCTCGATAGTGAGCCCGGACGAGGAAGCACGCGCCGATCAAGGCGCCCGTCGCGAGAAGGGTAATCCACCCGCCCTCGAAGATCTTCAAGGCGACCATGACGGCGAGGATCATGCCGGTGACAAGCGCGCCGACGGCGGCGATCAAGAGGCGACGTCGCCGGCGCGGTTCGGTTCGCTCCGTTTTCGCCCAGTGCAAGGCCATCCCGGTCTGACTGAGCGTGAAGGTCAGGAAGACGTTGATGGAGTACATCACGACGAGGAGCCCGACGGCGCCCCCGGTGTAAGCGAGTACGACGCCCGCCGCGAGGCCCATCGAGAGGACGCCGTTCTGCGTGACCAGACGGTCGGAGAGATCCTTGAATCGACGAGGAACCCACTCGTCGACGGCCATTGCGGAGAGCGTCCGAGGGCCGTCCACGAAGCCGGTTTGCGCGGCGACGAAGAGAAGCGCGCCTTCGGAGACGAGGGTGATACCCACGAGCGCCGTTCCGATCTCCATCGAGCCGATCCGCCACCCGCCCGCCAGTAGTTCCCAGAGGGAGGCGTTCAGCGTCTTCCCGACCTCCGGCTGCACGTCGTTGAGGAGATAACAGAGGAGGATCCCGCCGGCGGTGAAGGCGAGCGAGGCCGCCATATAGAGCATCGTGCGCTTGCCGTTTTGGACGCGCGGTTCCCGGAGGATTCCGACGCCGTTGCTCACCGCCTCGATGCCGGTGAACGTTCCGCCTCCGAGTGAGAAGGCGCGGAGGAGGATCACCGCCAGTCCGAGGATCCCCAATTCGCCGACGGCCGAATGCGTCTCCCGCAGCGTGTCGCCTACCATCGGAACGATCGAGGACGCGTGGCGGGCGATCCCGAATACGATCAGTCCCACGTGCGTGGCGATGAAGGCGAGGAAGATCGGCGTCAACACGTAGACCGATTCCTTCACGCCGCGGAGATTGAGGAGGATCAGCGCCCCGAGCACGGCGAATTCCGCCGGGAGTTTGAAGGCGGCGGCCTCCGCCGGCAGGAACGAGAAGATGGCATCGCACCCCGCGGCGACGGAGATGGCGATGGTGAGTACGTAGTCGATCACGAGCGCGGACCCTGAAATCACCCCGGGCCCCGTTCCGAGGAGCTTCGTCGCGACCAGGTAGCCGCCGCCGCCGGAGGGGAATTGCTCGATGATCTGGCTATACGAGGCGGAGATCAGAAATACCGTGCCGATGACCGCCGCCGCGAGATAGAGGGCGAGGTGGCGATGGGCGCCGAGTTGGCGGAAAATCTCCTCCGGCCCGTAGGAGGACGAGGAGAGGCCGTCGGAGCCCAAGCCGACCCACGCGAAGAACGCCATCAGCGCCAAATGCTGGTGGATCTTCGGGTCGAGCAGGTTGCGAGGCGCGCCGATGAGGAAGCGCCGAAGTTGCGAGGTCATGGAGTCCAAGTAGACGTCGAAACCGCCTCAAGACGGTGTTCGGAGAGGCTCGGCGGTATCAAGATTCCATCAAGAGCCCCTCCGCGCGGGTATCGGCGGCCGAGGTGCGATAAGATCAACCCGCCATGTCACGGTCGGGGAAACGAACGGGGTACGCAGGCTCGGTTGCGATCGTCGGCGTTACGACGTTGGCGGCCGCCGTGCTGCATACGCATGTCGAGCCCTCCGACCTGACCATGCTCTATCTCCTGAGCGTCGTGATCTGCGCGATCGCGTTCGGACGGGGGCCCGCGGTCGCGGCCGCGCTCCTGAGCGTCGCGCTGTTCGACTTCCTCTACGTGCCGCCGCGTTTCACCTTCCGGGTCTCCGAATCCCACTACCTCGTCACCTTCGCCGTCATGCTCGTCGTCGCCGTCGTCACGGGAACGCTGACCGCGCACGTGCGCGACCAGCGGGAGAAGGTGCTTCTTCGAGAAACGCGACTCGCTTCGCTTCACCGCTTGAGCCACGACCTCGCCGTGCGCGGCAGCGCGTCGGAGGTCCTGGCGGCCGCCGTGGGTCGGATCGGGGACGTTCTCGGCGTGTCGGCGGCGGCGTCGCTTCCCGACGGACGCGGGGGTGTCACGCTGGCCGCCGGGGACGCATCGGTGGTGGGGCCCGAGCCGGAGCGCGCGGCCGTTGTTTCCGCGATGTTGCATGCGCGTGCGCTCGGCGCTCCTTACGGCGTCCCCGCCGGGGTCCGCGGGGTTCACCTCCCGCTCGCCACCGGGGCCCGCGTGAACGCCGTGCTCTCGCTTCGCGCGCCGGAGGGGGCTCCGCCGTTCGACTCGGAACGGCTCGAGATGCTTCGCGCGTTCACGAACTTGACGGCCCTCGCGCTCGAACGGTGCCGGCTCACGGACGAGGCTCGCGCCGTTCAGACGCGCGTCGAGGCCGAGCAGGCTCGGAGCGCGCTCTTGAGCAGCGTGTCGCACGACTTGCGCACGCCGCTCGCGGCGATCGCCGGGGCGGCTAGCGCGCTTCGAGACGCCGGCGGCGGGCTCGAGCCCGACGCTCGACGTGAACTCGTCGAGACCATCGCCCAGGAGGCGCATCGCCTGAATCGGCTGATCGGGAATCTGCTGGAGATGACGCGTCTCGAGTCGGGCGCGCCTCGCGTGCGGAAGGAGTGGCACTCGCTCGAGGAGGTGATCGGTTCCTCGTTGACCCTGCTCGAGCCCGAGCTCGGCGATCGCCGCGTGCGGGTGGCGCTCGCGCCGGCCTTGCCGCTGATCCCGCTGGACGACGTGCTCTTCGAACAAGTCGTTCGCAATCTCGTCGAGAACGCGAACAAGTACTCTCCGCCCGGCAAGCCGATCGAGATCCGGGCGTCCATCGAGGACGGGAACCTACGACTGGAGATTCTGGATGAGGGGGCAGGGTTCGCCGCCGGCGAGGAGGCGCGGCTGTTCGAGAAGTTCTATCGCGGATCGCGCGCGGCTGCGGCGCCGGGGGTCGGCTTGGGCCTCGCCATCTGCCGAGGTATCGTGGAAGCGCACGGGGGAACGATCGAGGCGGCGAACCGACCGGAGGGCGGCGCGCGCTTCACCGTGAGGGTGCCGATCGAAGGCGCGCCCCCGGCGGTCGAGGACGAGCCGCCGGTAGAGCCGATCGCGGGGGATTCCGTCTGATGGCAACTCCGGCTGCCGCGGACTCCGAAACCCGCACGTCCGGCGCTCCGGCGGTCGTGCTAGTCGTCGACGACGAGCACGCGATTCGGCGATTCCTGCGGGCGGGCTTGGAGAGCCAGGGCTATCGCATCGTCGAGGCAACGAGCGGAGAGGAGGGAATCGCGCAGGCCGCGACCTGTGCGCCGGATGTCATTCTCCTGGACCTCGGGCTACCGGACATCGACGGGCTGGCGGTGCTGCGGCGAATCCGCGAATGGTCCCAGACGCCGATCGTCGTTCTGACCGCGCGGGAGCAGGAGCGCGACAAGGTGGAGGCGCTGGACGGCGGCGCGGACGACTACGTCACGAAGCCCTTCTCGATGCCCGAGTTGCTGGCGAGAATGCGGGTCGGGCTCCGCCACCGCGCTCGGGTCGGCCGCGAGGCCGCAACCGTCATCGACTCCGGGCCGCTCCGGATCGACCTCGCCAAGAGGCGTGTCACACTCGGGGGAGCCGTGGTTTCGCTCACTCCTATCGAGTATCGTCTCTTGACGACGCTGGCCCGGCACGCCGGGCGTGTTCTCACGCACAAGTTCTTGCTTGGCGAAGTGTGGGGCCCCGCGTACACGAGCCAGCACCACTACCTGCGCGTGTACATGGCGCAACTGCGGAACAAGATCGAGCCCGATCCGGGCCGACCGCGCCTTCTCATGACGGAGACGGGCGTGGGCTACCGAATGGCGGAGACGGAGGACGCATGACCGGCGAAGGAAAGAAGCTCTTCGGAAAGATCATCCTCGGCTTCGGCATCATCGTCTCGCTCGCGAACGCGTTCCTCTACGGGCAGGGACATGGGAGCCCCGCGCTCGTCACGAGCGGATCGGCGCTCACGGTCATCGGGATCGTGATCCTCGCTCGAGCGAAGCGCGACGAGTCGAAGTCCTAGATGGTGACCATTCGTCCCGCGACCCCGGCCGACGAGGCCGCCCTCGGCCGATTCGGCGGCGCCCTCATGCGCCAGCATCACGCCGCCGATCCCAAACGCTTCATCCAGATGGATCACCCCGAGGCCGGCTACGGCCGCTTCCTCGTCTCCCAGATCGCCAACCCCGACAGCCTCATCATGGTGGCCGAACACGCCGGCGCGGTCGTCGGGTACGTCTTCGCGGACGTGGAGCCGATGAACTGGATGGAGCTTCGCGGGCCCTGCGGGGTGGTCCAGGACATCTACGTGGACGAAGGGGCGCGGCGTCTCGGTGCAGGGCGCGGGCTCATGGACGCCGCCATCGCTTGGATCCGATCGAAAGGGCGGGCGCAGGTGGTCCTCATGACGAAGACGCGAAACGTCCACGCGCAGGACCTCTTCACGCGGCTCGGATTTCGACCGACGATGATGGAGATGACCTTGGATCAAGAGATCAAGGGGGATGCGTGACCATGGTTGAGCCTTCGCCGCTTGCGCTTCACACCTGGGAGAGCTTCTACGTCATCGTCGGTTCCTCCGCCGGCGCGCTGACCGGGCTCCAGTTCGTGGTGCTCACCCTGATCATGGAGGGAGGCAAGCTTCGCGGAAGCGCGGCGACCC
>DASTSZ010000204.1:0-3691 GCA_035760425.1 Candidatus Eiseniibacteriota bacterium
ATGCTCGCGCTGGCGCTCGTCGCCACGGGATGCGGCGGCGGCGTGCAGCAGCGCGTCGCCGTGGAAGTCACGCAGGACGGCTTCGTGCCGAGCGAGATCCCGGCGAAGGCGGGCCAGCCGATCACGCTCGTCGTGACGCGGAAGACCGACCTCACCTGCGCGAAGCAGATCATCTTCGCCGACCTCGGCGTGGAGAAGGAACTCCCGATGAATCAGGCCGTCGAGGTGACGGTGACGCCGACGAAGGCGGGCGATTTGCGCTTCGCCTGCAGCATGGACATGGTGGCGGGGAAGCTGGTCGTTCAGTAAGCGCGGAACCCGCGACTCACGAGAACGGGGCGCGTCCGAATCACCGGGCGCGCCCCTCGTCGTTTCCACGGCCGACTCGCGCCTCGCGCCGTCGCGGGCCGCAAGCCGCCGGCGCGGCGTTCAGCGCAGGAGGGCGACCCGCGCCGTGGGCGCGCCGAGGCCGCGGCCGAAGCGGATGAAGTAGACGCCGGCGGGCGCGCGCCTTCCGTCGGCGTCGCGACCGTCCCACTCGCCCGTGAAGGGCGCCGCGGACGCGCCCGCGCGGGCGCTCGCGTCGCGCACCACCCGCACCAACGCGCCACGCACGTCGAAGACGCCGATCCACGACGCCGACGCCGCGTCGATCCGCACCGAGCCGCGGAAGGGATTCGGGAAGGCCCGCGGCGCCGGCGGGGCGGGGGGCGCATCCGCGACGCCGGTGAGCGTCGAGAGGACGTTCACGCTCGTCCCCGCGTTGTTCGCGAAGGGGACCGGCGCGGCCGTCGAGGCGGAGCGGATGACGAAGCGCGCGGCCGCGTTCTCCGCGAGCGGGCAGGAAACCGTGGTGGTGTTGTTCACGGTCCGCGCGAGCACGTAGGCGAGTCCCGACGGAATGGCCGGCGCCGAGGTCGTGCCGTTTCTCGGCACGGTCACGTCGCCGTAGGCGATGGCGTTCACGAGACAGGCGGCGGTCTCGAAGGAAACCTGGCCGGTGGCGAGCGGCAGCCCCGCCGCGATGACGAGGTCGGGCGTGATGCCGAACTGCGCCGCGAATCCCGACGTGGCGCAGAGGATCTTCCGGTCCGCGACCCCCGACGCCACGTTCGCCGCGAACGTCCCGTGCGTGGCCAGGAGGACGCCCGCCGCGTCGTACGAACGAATGGAGACCCCGTTCACGAGATTCTGGCCGCCGGAGATCATGCGAAGCTCGATGGCCTGAATGGCGGCGTTCCCGTTGTACGACGTGAGGATCTTGTTCACTTCGACCAGATGGAACGTGGCGCGCGCGGGCGCCGGCGCGAAGACGAGGGAGAGGATCGCGGCGGCCGCGAGGAGCGGGACGAGGCGACGTCGCGGGCGCCGAGGTGCGTGCAGGGTTCGGTCAGTTCGCATGGCGTGTCTCCCGGGTGATGCCGTCAGGGGCAACCGGCAGGCCGAGCCTACACCCGCGACGTCGAAACGAAGGTGACCTAGGTCACCCTTCGAGAAGGCGGCGCGATGCGCTACCATCCTCGAACGAACCCTCGCCGCGACCCTCGCGCGGACGAATCGCAACGGAAAGGGAGGTCACGTGAAGCGCTTCACGCAGGGAAACGTGCGCCGCCGCCGGATCCGTATCTCCCCGGCGCTGGTGGAGTACATCAAGAAGACCGATCGATTCCGCGCCGGCCGCGACCCGATCCGCCTCATGCGCGGCGGTCCCGCGCGATTCCAGCGCGCCGTGGCCGGGCTCACGCCGGCGCAGATGCGGAAGCGCCCCGCGCCGGGGAAGTGGAGCATCCAGGAGATCCTCGGGCACTTGGTCGACACCGAAGTCGTCTACGCCTACCGCTTCCGGAAGTCGCTCGCGGAGTCGGGATCGCCCATCCAGGGCTACGACCAGGAGATCTGGGTGCGCGAGTTCGCCTATCGCGGGAAGCGCTGGAGCGCGAAGCGCCTGCTCGAGCAGATCGCGGCGCTCCGCCGCGCGACGCTCTTTCACTTCGAGCACATGCCGCGCGGGGCGTTCGACCGCTACGGCGTGCACAGCGAGCGCGGGAAGGAGACCGTGCGCCGCACGCAGGAATTGATCGCGGGGCACGACCTGAACCACCTCGATCAGATCAAGACGATCCGGAAGAAGTTCGGCTGGTAGCGTTCCGTCGAGGGCGCGGCGAGGCGCGGCGATCCCGGTCCGCGCCCGGCCGCCCCTTGACAGCCGGCCGATCCTCGGCTATATTCATAAGACGTGCCGGGCGCCCGCCCGGCATTGTCGTAACACCCCAGCCTATGGAGGGTCGTCCTATGAGAATTGAACTCGACACCCTCGGAGCCGCCCTCGGCCGCTAGGCTGTCCCCGCCGTCGTAGCACAGCCGTAGCCTTCGCGCAGCCTCGGCATCGCCTCCCGGCCGGCCCTTCGCCGGCGACTCCGACCCAACCCGATCGATCACCATGCCCGCGGTGCGTCTTCCCGCCGGGCTCACCACCGAGTTGGAGGAGCATCGCCGTGACTTCTTTGGAAATGCTGGGATGGAATCCGTTCTTCGAATCGCAACTCGATCCTGAAACCGATCACGCCCGCACCCCGGCCCGCGTCGCCGAGGAACAGCGGGGGATGTACGTCCTGCTGGCGCACGGGCGCGAATGGCGCGCCGAGCCGGCCGGCCGGCTTCGCCACGAGGCGGAGACCGAGGGCGCCCTTCTCCCCTGCGTCGGGGATTGGGTGCTCGCCACCCTGCCGGGCGCGCGCCCGGAGGACGGTGTGGCGCGCGTGGAGCGCGTGCTCGATCGCCGGTCGAAATTCTCGCGCAAGGAGGCCGGCAACCGCTCCGCCGAGCAGGTCATCGCGGCCAACGTCGACACGGTCTTCTTGGTGCAGTCGTTGAACGGCAATCTCAATCCGCGGCGGCTGGAGCGCTATCTCACGCTTCTCTGGGAGAGCGGCGCGGAGCCGGTCGTGGTCTTGAGCAAAGCCGATCTCTGCGTCGATCGCGACGCCGCGGTCGCCGAAATCGAGGCGGTGGCGCAGGGCGCGGTCGTCCACGCCGTGAGCGCCGTCGAGGCCGGAGGTCTGGCCGCGCTCGATCGCTACCTGACCGAGGGAAAGACGGCCGCGCTGGTCGGCTCCTCGGGCGTGGGGAAGTCGACGATCTTGAACACGCTTCTCGGGGCCGAGCGGATGCGCGTGCGGGAGATCCGCGCCGACGACCGGGGGAAGCACACCACGACCGCGCGCCATCTCGTGCCGTTGCCGCAGGGCGGGCTTCTCATCGACACGCCCGGCATGCGGACGGTGCTGCTGCTCGAAAGCGAAGAGGGCGTGTCGCGCGCGTTCGGCGACGTGGAGTCGGTGGCGGCGGCCTGCCGCTTCCGCGATTGCACGCACCAGTCGGAGCCGGGGTGCGCCGTGCGCGAGGCGATCGAGGACGGCACGCTCGACGCCGCGCGCTTTCGTTCCTATCTCAAACTGGGCCGGGAGGCGAGGCGCATGGCCATGAAGACCGACGCGCGCCTTCGCGACGAGGAGAAGCGGAAGTGGAAGCGGCGGCACTTGGAGCAGCGAAACCGCCCCGACAAACGAAAGGTCTGACCCGGCGCTAGGCCCGGAGCGACGCGCCGCGCGCGACGTCGACGACCGCGCGGACGATCCGGCGCGAGGCGTCGGAGGCGGGCGCGCGTTCAGGATGCCACTGCACGCCGAGG
>DASTSZ010000205.1:0-2664 GCA_035760425.1 Candidatus Eiseniibacteriota bacterium
AATCGAGGGAAGGAGGGGGTGCGCGCGCTGCTACCGCCCCTGGTCCGCTGGATTCGCGGCCAGGGGTTTCACGTTTCGCTCGAGCGCACACTCACAAGGGGATTGAAGGGCGTGGGACCGGGCGTGACGCTGGCGACACTGCTTCGCCGCTCGGACGCGCTCCTCGTCCTCGGCGGCGACGGCACCATGCTCCACGCGGCGCGCGAGGCGCGCGAGGGGTTGCCGATCCTGGGCGTCAATCTGGGGAGCCTCGGATTCCTGACGGAGACCGCGGTGGAGTCGCTCTACCCGGCCCTCGACCGGCTCTTCCGCGGGCAGTTCGACGTGGAGCGGCGGATGATGGTCGACGCCACGGTTCGCTCGGCGCGTGGGGCGGTGGTCTGGCACGGGATCGGCCTGAACGACGCCGTCATCCATCCGCGCGACCGCTCTCGCGTCATCGCGCTCGAGATCCGCATCGGTTCCACGCCGCTCGGAACGCTCGTGGCGGACGGGCTCATCGTCGCCACGCCGACCGGATCGACCGCCTACTCGCTCTCCGCCGGCGGTCCGATCGTGCGGCCCACGATCGAAGCGCTCATCGCCACGCCGATCAGCCCCCACACGCTCACCTTCCGCCCGCTCCTCGTCGGCGCGAAGGAGACCGTGCGCATCGTGCTTCGCCAAGGGCACCCGCGCGCCACCCTTACGCTCGACGGGCAGGTGACGCGCCTCCTCAAGCCGGGCGAGGAAGTCGAGATCCGCCGCGCCAAGCGGCACGTCTCCCTCATCACGCTTCGCCCCGGCTCCTTCTACGACGTCCTCCGCCGGAAGTTCGCGTGGGCCGAGCCCCCGCGCTCCGCGAGGCCGCGCGGCTAACCGTGCTCGCCTGGCTGTCGATCCAAGGCCTCGCCCTCGTCGACTCGCTCGAATTGGAGTTCGCCCCCGGCTTGAACGTGCTCACCGGCGAGACCGGCGCGGGGAAGTCGATCGTCCTCGGCTCGATCGGGCTCCTCCTCGGTGAGCGCGCCGACGCCGCCTGGCTTCGCGCGGGCGCGACGCGCGGCTTCGTCGAAGGGACGTTCGATCTCTCCGCGCGGCCCGACCTCGTGGAGGCCGTCCGGGCGCTCGAGGTGGAACCGGAAGAGTCGCGCGTCGTCGTGCGCCGCGAGATCCACGCCGACGGCCGGAGCCGCGCCCTGGTGAACGGGCGGACGACGCTCCTCGGGCCGCTCCGCGCGCTCGGGGAGGTGCTCGTCGATCTCCACGGCCAGCACGAGCACCAGCAGTTGCTGAAGCCCGAGCGGCAGGCCGACTTCTTCGATCTCTGGGCCGGCACGGCGGGGGAGCGCGAGGAAGTCGAACGCGAACGCGCCGCGCTGCTGGAATCGGCTCGTGCGCTCGCCGAGGCTCGCGCCCGGGCGGAGTCGGACCGGGAGAACGAGGCGCGACTCCGGGAGGACGCCGAGGAGTTGAAACGGGCCGCGCTCCAAGTGGACGAGGAGGAGCATCTTCGCCGCGAGCGCGACCGGCTTCAGCACCGCGAGCGAATCCTCGCCGGCGTCTCCGAGGCGGCCGACTCGATCCTCGACGACGAGCGGGGCGCCGCCGCCGTGTTGAAGCGGACGGCGCGCGGCCTCCAGCACGCCGCGGCGCTCGACGCCGGGCTCGCGCCGTTGCTGGACGACGCGCAGGCGCTCCTTTCGCAGGCGGCGGACTTGGGCGGACGCATCGAGCAGGAGCGGGAACGGCTTCTGGAGGACCCGCTCGATCTCGACGCGCTCGAGTCGCGACTCGACCGGATCCACCGGCTGAAGCGAAAGCACGGCGTCGACCTCCCGGGCCTCGTCGCGCTGGCGGCCGAACTCGACGCGCGCCTTCGCGCGCTCGCGCCGAACGAGGACTCCCTCCAGGACGGCGAACGCGCCCACGCGAAGCGGCTCGACGCCTTCCGCGCGCGCCTCGACCGGTTCATCGCGTCGCGGGCCGCGGCCGCCACGCCGTTCGCGAAGGAAGTCGGGACGCGCCTCGCGAAGCTCGGCTTCGGGAAGGCGGCGCTCCGCGTGGAGTCGGCCGAACGCGTCGCCGCGCGCGAGGGGGCCGGGCGCGACGGCGGCTTCGTTGACCCGCCTTCGATCCCCGGCCTACACTTCTCGTTTCAACCCAACCCCGGCGAAGCGGCGCGACCGATTCAGCGCATCGCCTCCGGCGGCGAATTGTCCCGGGTCATGCTGGCGGTGAAGTCCCTCATGGCGGAGCGCGATCGAGTGTCCGTTCTCGTTTTCGACGAAGTCGACCAGGGCATCGGCGGCGCGGTGGCGGAGGAAGTCGGCCGCTTGCTGCATTCGCTCGGCGAGCGGCGCCAGGTTCTCTGCATCACGCACCTCCCGATGATCGCCGCGTTCGGCTCGCGCCACTTCGAAGTCTCGAAGGGCGTGGAGGCGGGGCGCACCACGACGTCCGTGCGCGCGCTCGAGGGTTCCGACCGCGAGGACGAGATCGCGCGGCTCCTGGCCGGCGCGCGGGCCACCGACACGACCCGGAAGCAAGCGCGCGAACTGTTGCGCGCCGCGGCGGACGTTCCGGCCGCGACCGGCGCCACCGCCGCGACCAAGCGCGCGACCGCGCCGGCAGCGCAGGCGGCGAAGCGCCGAAAGGGCGCCGCGTGACCTCGGCCCGCCGTGC
>DASTSZ010000206.1:0-12444 GCA_035760425.1 Candidatus Eiseniibacteriota bacterium
CCCGCGACCGGGGCGACCGCCTTCGAGCGGAAGAGGCCGAAGAACGACTTGCTCTCGGCGAAGATGTCGCCCTTCGCGACGGCCGAGCCGACCGGCTTCGTGAGGCAGTCGCTCACGTCCTCCGGCAGGATGCCGAGCAGATTCGCGATATTCACCGTCTGCACGTTGCCGGGAAGTTCGGTGCGTGCGACGACCGACTCCGCCTTCACGACGTCCCCGACATTCACGAGGACGGTCCCGGCCAGCGGGAGCTTCCGCTCGCGCCGGACGACGGCGAAGGCGGTGACTTTCAGTCCGGGCGTATACGAGTGGGCCACGTCAGCTCCTCACGACGGCGGGATAGGCGGCCAGCGCGTCGTTCCATTCGTTCAATTTGACGATGCGGCGGGCGCGATCCTCGGGCAGCGCGAACGGGCGCCGTCCGCGGCAATCGAAGATGAGCCCGACCACGCCGCCTCGAAGATTCACGGTTCGTTCCTTCCCCTTCCCCTCGCCCACGTCGAAGCCCTTCTCCGGGCGAAGCGTCGCCTTCGCGAACTGGCCGTCGGCGAGCGGCACGAGCTTCAGCGCGCCGTAGGGGATCGAGAGCTCTTCCTTCGAGCCGCCGGGCATCTCGAGCGAGACCTTCAGCGCGAGCTGCCCTTCCTTCCCGGGACCGACCGGCGCCACGCTCGATCCGAATCGGATGAGGCAGTCCTTCTCGAAGACCTGCGCCGCGGCGACCGGCGCCACGGTCGAAAGCACGCCGAGCTGCGGCATCATGAAGATCGAGTCGACCGCGAGTTCCGTCACGTGCTCGGGCAGGAAAGCGTCGAGCATCATGAGCGCCGACTGCGCGCGCCGGGGCGCGTGCGAGAGGACGCCGCCGCTGCCCACGAGGAGATCGAGGTGGTCGAGCCGCACGAGCGATTCGCCGCTCGCCGACTGCTCGAAGGTGTCGGAGATCGTCCGCTCCTGCTGGACGCCCTTCAGGCCGACCGCGAGCGTCTTGTGCTGCTCGAACGCCAGACGGAGCGCCTCGCGCGAAATCGCCTGCTCGATGACGAGCTCCTCGAGCGTCTGCGGAATCGTCGTCGGGCGGATCATCTTGTTCTTGATGCGGTTTCGCAGGTCGGGCTCGCTGATCTCGAACGGGACCCAGCGGAGGATGTTCGGGAGCCCCGCCTCGGCGAGGACGTTCGACACGGAATAGCTCATGCCGAGATTCGCGCTGACGGTGCGGTTGAAGATCGTCTGGAAGACCGAGAAGACGTCGGTCGTGGCGCCGCCGATGTCGACGCCGACCACGTTGATCTTCTCCTCGCGCGCGATCGTCTCGATGATGAGCCCGACGGCGCCCGGCGTCGGCATGATCGGCACCGGCGACCAGGTCATGAGCTTCTTGTAGCCCGGCGCGTGCGCCATCACGTGTTCCATGAAGAGATCGTGGATCTTGTCGCGGGCCGGCGTGAGGTTCTCCCGCTCGAGGACCGGCCGGAGGTTGTCCGTGATGACGAGCGCCGTCTTCGAGCCGAGGCGCTCCTCGACCATCGGCGCCGCGTCCTTGTTCCCGGCGTAGATGACCGGCAGTTCGTAGCCGGCGCCGAGGCGCGCCTTCGGATCGGCCGCCGCGAGGAGTTCCGCCATCTCGACCACGTGCGACGTCGTTCCGCCGTCGATGCCCCCGGACAGGAGGATCATGTCGGGCCGCAGCTGGCGGATGCGCTTGATCTTCTCGTGCGGAAGCCGCCCGTCGTTGCTCGCGATGACGTCCATGACGATGGCGCCCGCGCCGAGGGCCGCGCGCTGCGCGCTCTCGCCCGTCATGCTCTTCACCACGCCGGAGACCATCATTTGGAGCCCGCCGCCGGCGCTCGAGGTGGAGATGTAGAGGTCGACGCCGACGTTCCCTTCCTGCGGCGTGAGGATGCGCTCGCCGTCCAGGATCTTCCGTCCCGCCAGTTCCTCGACTTCCATGATCGCGTTCAGCACGCCGCGGGTGACGTCCTCGAACGGCGCCTCGACGGTGGTCGGGGCCTCGCCGCGCACGATGAGGCGATACTCGTCGCCGCGCTTCTCGATGAGAATCGCCTTCGTCGTCGTGCTCCCGCAGTCCGTCGCGAGAATCGATTTCAAATCTTCCGGTTTCCGCTCGATCACGAGGGGTCCTTTCCATCGGTTCCGGCCCGGCGCGCCTCGCGGCGTTTCGCCTTGGCCTCCCGCTCTTCGCGGCGAATGTCGTCTTCTTTCGCTTCGATCCGGACGAGGAGCGCCTCGAGGCTCTCCCGTCGTTCGAGGAGCGAGGCGACGCGGTCGTAGTCCGGCACGCTGAAGAACGCCCGCACCATCGGTTCGAAGAAGAGCAGCGCCTGGCTCCCCAGGAACGACAGCGGCTTCACCGACTCCAAGAGGAGGATCGCCGGAACCGTCATCCGGTGCCGCACGGTCAGGTCGGCGAGGCGATCGAGGAGCGCTTCCTCCTCCGGCGTATAGGCCGCGGCGGCCGGTCCTCCCGCCTTCGGCTTCTCGGGAGCCGGCGCGGCCGGCGCGTTACCCGCCGGCACGGGCGCCGGCGAGCTTCGCTTCCACGAACGCCACCACTTGATCGCGATTTCCTCCGGTCAGGAGGCGGACGCCCCGATAGGCCTCGAGCCAGTGCTTCTGCTCGAAGGGACTCAGGAAGATGCCCGCCTCGTCCACCACCATCCGCCGCATCTCGCTCCAGGGCCGCACGCGCGTGACGCCCAGCGACCGAACCTCGAGCGCCTCATCCGTCAGGCGATAGCCCGTCGGTAGAAGCCACGACGAAACCGACAACAGTACGAAGAGCGGCGCCGCGAGTGACAAGACGCCGTCACCCGTCGCCTGCCGCACGAGAATGCCGAGGATCACGGCCGAGGCGAGGAGAACCGCCGCCGCCGCCGGCCGCTCGCGCGCGGGCCACGCGCGCCACGCGAGCCCGGCCGCCGGGGTCGCCTCAGGCGCCTCCATGTCCGGCCTCGAGATCTTGCCACGAGAGAACGAGATTGCGCGCCGCGCGCGCTTCGTCCAGACGGCGGACCGGCGTCTTCGTGGGAGCCCCCCGCACGACGTCCGGTGACTCAATCGATTCCCGATCGATCTCGAGCATCACGTCGGCGAACGCGTCGAGCGACGCCTTCGTCTCGGTTTCCGTCGGCTCGATCATCAGCGCCTCGTCCACGATCAGCGGGAAATACGTCGTCGGGGCGTGGAATCCGAAATCGAGCAGCCGCTTCGCCACGTCGAGCGCCTTCACGCCGCGCGCCTTCTGGCGATTGGCGGAGAGGACGAACTCGTGCATGCAGTAGCCCTCGTGGGAGGGCGCGTAGGCGTCGCGGAGGCGCGCCTTCAGGTAGTTCGCGTTGAGGATCGACTCCCGGCTCACCTCGGCCACGCCCGACGCGCCGAGCGAGCGCATGTACGCGAGCGCGCGGACCAGGATGCCGAAGTTGCCGTAGTAGCTGTGGACGCGCCCGATCGATCGCGGCCGGTCGTGGTCCCAGCGATAGCCGGGGCCGTCCGACACGAGGACCGGCGACGGCAGGTAGGGCTCCAGGTCGGGCCGCACGCAGAGCACGCCGCCGCCCGGGCCGCCGCCGCCGTGCGGCGTCGAGAAGGTCTTGTGGAGGTTGATATGCGCGAAGTCGAATCCCATGGCGCCCGGACTCGCCAGGCCCACCATGGCGTTCAAGTTGGCGCCGTCGAGGTAGAGGAGCGCCCCCGCCTCGTGGATCCACCGCGCGATCGTGCCGACTTCCCGCTCGAAGATCCCCAGCGTATTCGGATTCGTGAGCATCATCGCGGCGGTCTTCGAGGAGATCGCCTTCTTCAGCGCCTCCATGTCGACGAGCCCGTCGGGTCCCGAGGGGACGGTCACGACCTTGTAGCCGACCTGCGCCACCGTGGAAGGATTCGTGCCGTGCGCCGAGTCGGGCACGATCACTTCCTCGCGCGGGTCGCCGTGGTCGGTGTGATAGGCGCGGGCCATGAGGATCGCCGTCAGCTCGCACTGCGCCCCGGCCACCGGCTGCGTCGTGATGCCGGGCATCCCCATGATGGTCCGAAGCCACTCGTGGAGTTCCCCGATGACGGCGAGCGCGCCGGGAACGGTTTCCTCGGGCTGGAAGGGATGAATGCCCGCGAAGCCCGGAAGCCGCGCCATCTCGTCGTTCAACTTCGGGTTGTACTTCATGGTGCACGACCCGAGCGGGTAGAGCGCCTTGTCGATGTGGTGATTGAGCGTGGAGAGGTTCACGAAATGGCGGACGACCGACGGCTCCGAGACTTCGGGGAGCGCCGGCGCCGTCGCGCGGAGCGCCACGCGCGGCAGGAGCGCCGCCGCGCCCTGGGCCGGCACGTCGAGCGGCTGGAGGCGCGGGCCCCGATGCCCGGCGACCGAGACCTCGCGAAGCGTCGCTTCCACGATCGAAGGATCCCTGGTCACGGACACGCGGCCTCCTCGGCGGGCGCCGCCGCTCGGCTCTTCACCCAGGCGGCGAGCGTCGCCGCGTAGCGGTCCATCTCCTCCCGCGTCCGCTTCTCGGTGACGGCGACCAGCAGGTCGTTCGGCCGGCTTCGATCGAAGCGCGAGAGCGGCACCCCCGCCAGCAGGCTCGAGCCGAGCGCGTGCGTCACGAACGACGACGCCGGACCCGGGAGGCGGAGCACGAACTCGCGGAAGAAGGGCGCCGCGTGCGGCAGCGACACGCCCGGCACGCGCGCGGCGCGCTCGGCGAGATAGTGCGCGCGCTCGAGGCACTGCGTCGCGACGTCGCGCATGCCCTCCGCCCCGAGCAGGGCGAGGTGGATCGTATTGGCGAGGGCCATGAGACCCTGGTTCGTGCAGATGTTCGACGTCGCCCGTTCGCGGCGGATGTGCTGCTCCCGCGTCTGGAGCGTGAGGACGAAGCCGCGGCGGCCGTCGAGGTCGACGGTCACGCCCGAGAGACGTCCCGGCAGACGCCGCACGTCCGACTTCCGAATGGCGAAGAAGCCGACGAGCGGGCCGCCGTACGACATCGAAACGCCGAGCGGCTGCCCCTCCCCGACCACGATGTCGGCCCCCTGCGCCCCGGGCGGCGTCAGTACCGAGAGCGCGACCGGATCGCCGACGGCGACCGAGTAGGCGCCCGCGCCGTGCGCGATCGCCGTGAGTGCCTCGCCGTCCTCGACGACGCCCTCGAAATTCGGCTGCGCCCAGAGGAAGGCGGCGGTCTCGGCGTTCGTCGCGGCCTTCGCCGCGGCGGGATCGGTGCGGCCGCCGGCGAGCGGGACCTCGACGATCTCGAGGCCGCCGGCCGAGGCGTAGGTCGCGAGCACTTGCCGATGATGCGGGTGGAGCCCGGCCGAGACGACGACGCGCCGGCGCCCCTTCGCGCCGACCGCGAGGTGCACGGCTTCGGCCGCGGCCGTGCCGGCGTCGTACATGGAGGCGTTCGCGACCTCCATGCCGGTCAACTCGCGAATCATCGACTGGTACTCGAAGATGACCTGGAGCGTGCCCTGCGCGACTTCGGGCTGATAGGGCGTGTAGGCGGTCGCGTACTCGGAGCGCGACGTGATCGCCCGAACCGCCGACGGGATGAAGTGGTCGTAGATGCCCGCGCCCAGGAAGCAGGCGTAGCGGCCGGCGTCGGCGTTCCGAGCCGCCTCGGCTTCGAACCGCTTCGCGTTCTCGTACTCCGCGAGGGGCGCGGGAAGCGCGAGCGCGCCCGGCACGCGGAACTCCTTCGGGATGGCGCCCCAGAGATCCTCGAGGGAACGGGCGCCGATCCGATCGAGCATCGCCTTTCGTTCGGCGTCGCTGCGGCCGACAAAACTCACGCGTGGGCCCCCAGGAGTTTCTCGTAATCGTCGGCGGAGAGGAGCCCGTTCACGTCGGCGGGATTCGCCGCGCGGATCCGGACCATCCATCCCTGCTCATAGGGCGACGTGTTCACGAGCGCGGGGTTGTCCTTCAGCGCCTCGTTCACGGCGACGACTTCCCCGGCCACCGGCGCGAAGAGATCGCTCACCGTCTTCACGGCGTCGATCGATCCGAACGCCTTCATGGCCGCGAGCTGCGTTCCGGGCGCCGGGAGGTCGACGAAGATGACGTCGCCGAGCTCGCCCTGCGCGTACTCGGTGATGCCCACCTCGACTTCGCCGCCCTTCGTGCGGACCCACTCGTGTTCCTTCGTGTAACGGAGATCCTTCGGCACGTTCATTGAGGTCTCCTCGGTTTGGGCGAGCGAACGCTCCCCTGCGTGTACATCGGCCGGCTCGTGACGACCGCCGGGATTCGCTCGCCGCGCGTCACGACGTCGACGCGCGCGCCCGGCTTGGCGAACTCGCCGTCCAGGTAGGCCATCGCGACCGGGCGTCCGATGCTGATGCCCATCGTGCCGCTCGTGACGGTTCCGACGCGCCTTCCCTGCGCCTCGACCTCGAAGCCGGGACGAGCGATGCGCGCCCCGTCGAGGATGAGGCCGTTGAGGCGGCGCGTGAGGCCCGCGGCTTTGGCGCTCTCGATCGCCGAGCGGCCGATGAAGTCGGATTTCTCGAGACGAACCGTCCAGGCGAGACCCGCCTCGAGCGGATTCGTCGTTTCGTCGATGTCGTTTCCATAGAGGCAGTAGCCCATCTCGAGCCGGAGCGTGTCGCGGGCGCCGAGCCCGATGGGGCGGATGCCGTACGCCGCGCCGGCGTCGAAGACGCGGTCCCAGACTTCGAGCGCGCGGGCCACGGGCACGTAGAGTTCGTAGCCGTCCTCGCCGGTGTAGCCGGTGCGGGAGACGATCGTCGTCTGATCCCCCGCCCCGTCGACGTAGGCCTCGTAGAACGCGAGCGCGCGCGCCCGGTCGCCGTAGAGGGCGCCGACCACCTGCTCCGCGAGCGGCCCCTGCACGGCGAGCTGCGCCGTGGCGGCGTTCTCGTCGATCACCTCGACGTCGGCCGGCGCGTGACGGCGGATCCAGGCGAGATCCTTGTCGAAGTTCGCCGCGTTCACGACGAGATAGCGGTCGGCGCCGAAGGCGTAGACGAGGAGGTCGTCGACGATGCCGCCGTTCTCGAGGCACATCGGCGTGTAGACCACCTTCCCGTCGGGGAGGGAGCGGCCCACTTCGTTCGTGACGAGGCGGTTGGCGTAGTCGATCGCGCCCGGCCCGCGGAGCCGGATCTCGCCCATGTGCGAAACGTCGAAGACCCCGACGCCGGCGCGAACCGTCCGGTGCTCGGTGAGGATGCCTTCGTATTGAATGGGCATTTCGTGACCCGCGAAGGGAACCATCTTGGCTCCCGCGGCCACATGGCGAGGGTGAAACGGAGTCCGCTTCAGCGCGGTGGCGGTATCGAGCATATCGTTTGTTTTCCGTCAGTTGCGGGTAGAGTCCCGTACCTTACCACAAGCCGGGACGATGTCAAACGGCCGCCTTCGCGCGGGCCCGCTTGGGCGCCGCCGTCGCGAGGACCCCTCGTAAGGCCGCGCCCGTGTGCGACTCCCGCGAGGCGGCCACCGTTTCGGGCGTCCCCTCCGCGACGATACGCCCGCCGCCCTCCCCGCCTTCCGGGCCGAGGTCGAGGATCCAGTCGGCGCGCTTCATCACGTCGCTATTGTGCTCGATGACGACCACCGTGTTGCCACGGTCCGTAAGTCGATCTAGGACGTCGAGGAGCATCCGGACATCCTCGAAATGGAGCCCCGTTGTCGGCTCGTCGAGGAGGTAGAGCGTCCGGCCGGTCTCGGTTCTGGAGAGCTCGGTCGCCAACTTCACGCGCTGCGCCTCGCCGCCCGAGAGCGTCGTGGCCGCTTGGCCCAGATGGATGTAGCCGAGGCCGACGCCCTGGAGCGTCTCGAGCTTCCGGCGGATGGTCGGGATGGGTCCGAGGAGCTCGAGCGCGTCGTCGACCGTCATCTCGAGCACGTCGGCGATCGACTTCCCCTTGTACGCCACCTCCAGCGTCTCCCGGTTGTAGCGCTTGCCCCGGCAGACCTCGCAGGTGACGTAGACGTCGGGCAGGAAGTGCATCTCGATCGTGACGAGCCCGTCGCCGCCGCACGCTTCGCAACGGCCCCCCTTCACGTTGAACGAGAAGCGCCCCGGCGCGTAGCCGCGCACCTTCGCCTCCGGAAGCGCGGCGAAGAGATCGCGGATGAACGTGAAGAGGCCCGTGTAGGTCGCGGGGTTGCTGCGCGGCGTCCGCCCGATCGGCGACTGGTCGATGGCGACGACCTTGTCGATCTCCCCCATGCCGGTGATGCGGTCGTGCGCGCCCGGAACCTCCCGCGCGCCGTGGAGTTTCTTCGCCAGCGACCGGTGGAGGATGTCGTTCACGAGCGTGCTCTTCCCGGAGCCCGAGACGCCGGTCACGCAGATGAGGGTCCCGAGCGGGAAACGCGCGCGGACGTTCTTCAAGTTGTGCTCGCGCGCGCCCACGACCTCGAGCGACTTCCCCGTCCCCTCGCGCCGCTTCGCGGGGACCGCGATTTCGCGCGTGCCGGCGAGGTACTGCCCCGTGAGCGAGTCGGGTTGCGCGCGGACTTCGGCGGGCGTGCCGTGGGCCACGAGGTAGCCGCCGCGCCGTCCCGCGCCGGGGCCGAGGTCGATCAAATAGTCGGCCGCCTCCATCGTCTCGTGATCGTGCTCGACCACCAGGACCGAATTCCCGAGATCGCGGAGCCGAAGGAGCGTGTCGAGGAGCTTCCGATTGTCGCGCGGATGAAGCCCGATGCTCGGCTCGTCCAGGATGTAGAGGACGCCGGTGAGCCTCGAGCCGATCTGCGTGGCGAGCCGGATCCGCTGCGCCTCGCCGCCGGAGAGCGTGGCGGCGGCGCGGTCGAGCGTGAGGTAGCCGACGCCGACGTCGTCGAGGAACTCGAGCCGCTGGCGGAGCTCCTTCACGATGGCGGAGGCGATCGACGCCTCGCGCGGCGCGAGCGCCAAGTCGGTCACCGTCCGGCGCGCGCGGCTGACCGGCTGCCCCACCCACTCGGCGATGGAGCGGCCGTCGACGCGCACCGCGAGCGATTCGGGCTTGAGGCGCGCGCCGCCGCACGCCGCGCAGGACTTCTTGCTCATGCTCTGCTCGATCTGCTGGCGCACCGTGTCGGAGGTCGTCTCCTTGAAGCGTCGCATCAGCTCGTTCACGACGCCTCGGAAGCGCCCCTTGTGCTCCCAGACCTTCCCGCTCTTCATCTTGAACTTGTAGTCGATCTTCTCATCGCCGAGGCCGTAGAGGATCGCCTTCTGCGCCGCGGCCGGGAGCTTCGCGAAGGGCGTCTTCATGGAGATCTTCAGCCGCTTGGCGATCGCCTCGATGGATCCCTTGGTCCAGGTCCCGTCGGGATCGCCCCAGACCGAGACCGCGCCGTCGGCGAGCGACTTCGACCGGTCGGGCACCACCAGATCGGGATCGACCTCCATCGTGGTGCCGAGGCCGTCGCACGTCTTGCAGGCGCCGTAGGGCGAGTTGAAGGAGAAGGAGCGCGGCTGGAGCGGCTCGTAGGAGATGCCGCAGTTCGTGCACGCCGCGCCGGCCGAGAGCGTCTCCTCGCTCCCGTCGGCCAGGAGCACGAGCGCGATCCCCTCCGCCAGCCGCGTCGCCGTCTCCAGCGACTCGTGGAGGCGGCTCCGCTTCTCGGGATCGGCGACCAGGCGGTCGACGACGATCTCGATCGTCTGCTTCTTCTTCTTGTCGAGCGCGAGGTCCTCCTCGAGTTCGAGCCACGCGCCGTTCACGCGCGCGCGGACGAAGCCGAGCTTTCGCCACTGCGCCCACTCCTTCCGGTACTCCCCCTTCCGCCCGCGGATCACCGGCGCGAGGATCTGCAGCCGCGCCCCGGCGTGGGCGGCGAGGAGCGTGTCGACCATCTCCTGGACGGTCTGGCTCTTGATCGGCCGGTCGCAGTTCACGCAATGCTGCACGCCGACACGGGAGTAGAGGAGGCGGAGGTAGTCGTAGATCTCCGTCACGGTGGCGACGGTCGAGCGCGGGTTGCTGCCCGCGGTGCGCTGCTCGATGGAGATGGCCGGCGAGAGGCCCTCGATCTGATCGACGTCGGGCTTCTCCATCTGCCCGAGGAACTGCCGGGCGTAGGCGGAGAGCGATTCGACGTAGCGCCGCTGCCCCTCGGCGTAGAGCGTGTCGAAGGCGAGCGACGACTTCCCCGAGCCGGAGACGCCCGTCAGGACGACGAGCGCGTTCCGGGGGATGTCGATGCTCAGGTTCTTGAGGTTGTGCTCGCGCGCCCCGCGAACGCGGATCAGGTCCACGAAGCGCTTACTGCGCGCCGCCCGCGGCCGCGGAAAGCGTGGCCTTGGGATTCAGGAGCCGGATCGTGTTGTCTCCCGACTTCTTCTCGTCGGCGTTCTTCACGATGTACTGCTTCACTTGCTCCACGGTCAGCTTCGGGTTCACGGCCCAGAGTTTCGCCGCCAGGTTGGTCACATTCGGGGCCGACATGCTCGTCCCGCTCAACTTCATGCGGTCGCCGCCCGGCACGTAGCTCTCGACTTCGAACCCGTTCGAGAAGACGTCGACGTTGCCGAAGCTCGTGAACGAGGTCTGCTCGCCCGCCTGGTCGACGGCGCCCGCCACGAGGACGTTCGGCAGTTTGAAGGAACTCGGCATCACTTCGTCGAACTTCACGTTGTTGTCCGAGTTCCCCGCCGCGATGACGAAGAGGATGTTCGGCGCGGCCTTCACGGCGTCGAAGAGCTTCCGATAGGAGATGTCGTAGAGCTTCCGCGCCAGCGCGCGACGCTCGTCGGTCGTCCCGCCGGCGTTGTTCAGCTCGAGCGCCGTCTCGATCGACTTGAGGTCGCCGCCCCAGCTCATGTTCACGACGCGCGCGCCGTTCGACTTGAAGTAGCCGACGGACTTCGCCATCGCGTCCGCATCCTTCGTGGTCTGGACCAGCGTCGGCGTTTCGGGAATGGAGTGATAGTCGAACGTCATGCGGCACGCGATGATCTTCGCGGCGGGATTCCCGTTCGCCGCGATGCCGGCCACGTGCGTGCCGTGCGCGTACTGGGAGTAGGCGGTGAGCCCTTCGAGGAGCGGCTTCACCTGCGCCTGCGTCAGCGCGCTCAGCTTCTGCTTGAGCACCGTCGCCGCCGGCGAGTCGACGTTCGCCTGCAGATCCTCGAAGCCCTTCAGGTCGGCCTTGAACGGCTCGGGATTTCCGACTTCCTTCGCGATATCGAAGAGCAGCGCCGGCTCGGGGTCGGAGTGAAGCGACCAGGCGATCCCGTTCACGTCGTCGACGAAGCCGTTCTTGTCGTCGTCCTTGCCGTTTCCCGCGACCTCCTTGGCGTTCGTCCAGAGATTCGCCGGGAAGAGCGCGACGTCCACGCCCGAGTCCCAGACGCCGACGACCACGGGCGCCAGCTTCGCGTCGGCGCCGAGCGCCACGTCGCGCGCCGCCCAGATGTCGGCCTTCGCCTCGGTCTTGTTCGCGTCGAGCACCGCCGCGTACGCGGCCACGATGTCTTCCTTGAAGGGGAGGATGTTCGCGACGACGTAGCCCGACTGCACGAGGCCGCCGGCGAAGTCGCCGCTCAGCGTCCCGTCGGCCGCCGCCGCGTCGACGCTCGCTTGCATGCTGCCGACCATGAGATTCAGGGAGGTCACTTCGAAGCTCGCCTTCGCCTGCTTGAGAACGTCCTGCACTTCCTGGTACGGAAGCGCCCGAAGCGCCGCCTCGAGATGGGCGCGAAGCGCGGCGTGCGGATCCGCGCCGCCCTCCGCGCGCGCCTTCATGATCGCCTCGGCCAGCACGCCCGACGTCAACTTCTGGGCGGGCTTCTCCTGCAGGCCCCGGACCACCGTCACGAGCTCGCGCGCCGCCGGGTACTCCTCCTTCAGCATCGCGATCGTGAGGAGCGTTCCGTAGATCCGGCGCTGGGCGGTCTGATCTTGGATGTCGTACTTCTCGAGGTCGGCCTTCAGGTCCTTCTCGACGGCGGAGGCCAACTCGAGAATCGCCGCTTTGTTCGCGATCAGCGCGCTCGGCTTGTCGGAGATCTTGTAGACGTGCGGCGGGAGGTCCGCGAGTTTGGTGATCGGGATCTTCGCGGGGGCCGCGGCGGCGGCGGGCGGCGGCGCGAGCATCGGCGCCGAGGCGAGCGACGTCGCGCTCACGAGGGCCGCGAGGACGAGAAGGCGGAACGGGGCGCGCATGAATTCCTCCGTGGCGGGACGCGTCGGGATCGAATGCCGATTCAAGTCGAGCCGGACGATTCTACCATACCCTCGGCGCCCTTCGGCGCGCGCCGCCGGCAGGAGCCGCCGCGCGTTCAGAAGCGAAGCGAGAGGCAGCTAAGGCCGCCGTCCAACTTCCGGAACTCCGACATCTCGAGCGGAAGCGGGTCGTAGCCGAGCCGGCGGAGCGCCGCGTCGAATCGCGGGTATCCGGCGGCGACGAGGAGGCGATCGTTCACTCGGACGGCGTTGGCCGCGTAC